>NZ_JADPKG010000033.1:0-17514 GCF_023073875.1 Bradyrhizobium sp. 154 | reverse complement strand
CAAGACTGAACGGACCGCCAACAAGATCTACCGAACCAGAGACGAGGCACGAGCCGATGTGTTCGACTATATCGAAAGATTTTATAACACGATCCGCAGGCACTCGACCATCGGGTATCTCAGCCCGGTTGAGTTCGAGCGCAAGGTGGGATTAGCTTAACCTGGTGTCCATCAAACCGGCAGCAGCTCACATGGCGTAATCGCGGCTGACCGCTTCTCGAAGGCTCGAGATCCAGTAGGATGATCTGCCTCGGTGGATTATCGAAAGGAAGCAAACTCATGAAGCAGTATGTCGGTTTGGACATCTCTATGGAAGAGACCAGCATTTGCGTTTTAGACCACGACGGCGGCGTGACATTCGAGGGTAACGTGCCCACCAATCCAGAGGCCATCGCTAAACTCTTGCGGCGGCATGCCGGCAATGCTGAGCGAATCGTTTTTGAAACCGGCGCGCTTTCCAATTGGCTTTGGCACCAGCTCAGGTCGCTGGGCTTTCCAGTTATTTGCCTTGACGCGCGTCATGCCCACGCAGCGCTATCGATGCGCATTAACAAGTCGGACCAGAACGATGCCAAGGGATTGGCCGAAATGGCCCGCATGGGATGGTACCGGGAAGCTGCCGTGAAGGGGGCGGAGAACTGGAAAACCCGTTCGATGCTGGCGGCTCGAACCAAGCTGGTGAATTTGCGGCGCGACCTCGACAACCAGATGCGTGGTCTCTGCAAGGGGGTGGGAAAAGTACTCGGCAGGGCTGGTTCGACCAACCTGGCTCGCAAAGTCAACGCCGTGCTTGCTAACGCGCCGGATTTGCAAGGTATCTTCGCGCCGCTACTCCTTGCCCAGTCCTGCCTGACCGAGCAAATCGAGAAGTTTGATCGGCAACTCCTGGCCATGGCAAAACGCGACCAAACTGTCCAGCGAATGCTGACCGTTCCAGGCATTGGTCCCCTGACTGCCCTGTCCTTTGTTGTTACTATCGACGACCCCACTCGCTTCAGACATTCGGCCGACGTTGGCGCCTATCTCGGCTTGACACCAAGACGTTATCAATCCGGTGAAATCGATCGCACTGGCCGCATCTCCCGCCACCAGGTTCGAACTTATTTGTTCGAGGCCGCGAACTCCTCCTGACCGTTGTCCGGCGCGGTTCTGCGCTCAAGCGCTGGGGCAACAAACTGGCCAAACGTATCGGCGCCAAAAAGGCCAAGGTCGCTCTCGCGCGCAAAATGGCTGTCATCCTCCATGCCATCTGGACCGATGGCACCGAGTTCCAGGGGGAGATGCGCGCCGCATGATCCAGTCTTAGACGAATCCAGATCCGCCTCGGCGGAACATGCGTCCCTGCCGGGACGAAGGTGTTGGCAATCTCGAAGTCGCCCCTGCGGGCGGTAACGCACCGCGCTCTTAACATCGAGATGCCGCACTTCTTGAACGCCATCATGCGGCGCTCCTGCATAGAGACGACCGCGGAAAGAACCATGAACCGGCAGCGGATCATTTTTGTCGATCGGGGTTGACACCGTGCCCGCGATTAAAGAACGGACGACTTCTTAAAATGTCGCGCTCCATCCGCAGCTTGTTTTCCCGCTGCAAACGCGCAATGACGCCAGCCTGGCCCGCCGACGGCGGCGCCGCCTGCGATGTGGGCGCCACGGCGCCGCCGTCGGCTCGCACCGCGCCCCGCTCCGCCACCCACCGGCTCAGCACGGAGCCGTCCAGCCCGAGCACCTTCGATACCGACTTCGCCGAGCGGCCGCTCGACAAAACCAGATCAACTGCGTGCCGCTTGCACTCGTCCGAATAGGACCGTCGCTGCCGCTTCGCCATCTGACACCTCTCACTTTCCTAAGCTATAGGTGTCCACCGATTTAGGGGAGGCTCAGGAGGCTTGTCGGCCTAGCCTGAATGGCTATGCTTATAGTCACTCAGAACCGGCAACCTCTTGAGCAGACCGAAAGGCCGCGCAACCTCCGTGTGACGCAACCCCGCGATCCCCGCTTCAATATCGAAGCGGGCCATCACTAATACGGCATGAACCGCTCGTAAAAGATGCCTTAGCCCTGCTTTCTTCAGCTGACTTCCTTCCAATTAATTGGGTATAGTGCAGAAAATATCTTAGCCTTCTCGCCTTCGTACTTAAACTGAGTTCCTTTGGGAATTCGAATCACATCTCCGAACCCGGCCTCTATGATCTGGCTGTAGTTCTCACCTGCGCGGATTCGGAATATTCCTTCAAGGACTACTATCGCCTGATCATAGTGCGCGGTCCATTCGTAGGAACATCCATCAAGAGTATTGATCACGGCGCCTAAGTACTTGCTGATGCCGTTTTCAGGTGTGAGGATTCGGCAGCGAGCCATGTGTCCTACTGTATTATCTTCATTTTTGGCAAAGACCATGTCTTTGCTCTGGAAGATTCGCACCTGATTTGCCGCCTCCGTCGGAATGGGCTTACTGCGGGTGCGGTAATCAACGGGATAGCACGTATAGAAAATGCTACCCTTCTCGCCCTGGTACTTCACTTTAGAACCTTTGGGAATCCAAACCACGTCACCTAGCCTGGCTTCAACTACACGATCGTAGTCGTCGCCATAGATGATACGCACGGTGCCACCAAGGCAGACAAACACCTCGTCGATTTTCAGCGTTGTCGGAATCGAGCAGCCGTCGTAAGTAGTGATGCCTGCGATGATAGTGTCACTGTTGTCCGCGGTTAAGAGCCGACAGGCGGAAAAATGTCCGCCAGCGTGGATATTACCCACTGTCCACGTCATATCATGAACCTTTATATCCTGGCGCAATTCCCGCGGGGTAGCCTTGGAGCAGCTGAAATAAAGTACTTCCGAATTCCTTGATTTCGTCACGTCTTCACCTTTCGTGCATAGGAGGGGGCGGTCATCGCTTTACGTGAATTGGCTCCTCACCGGGTATAATGTAGATAGACTCATCAGGCCATTCCTGAACACGGCCGATGGTCATGACGTATCGAGCATCGCCTTGACCTGTATTACGGTAGTCCACTCCCATGCCACGTGGAACTAGAAGAGTGTCATGTTTTGCAAGTTGAAAGTACTGCAACTTGTCGGGACCAGGACCAACCCCCCACTCCATCTCCCCTTCGATCACAAACACGAGGAGTTCGAGCGGATTTGATATGTGGAAGGGTCGCGCTTGCCCAAAGGGCAAGTAGTAGGACAAGAATTTAAAGTTCGCGCCAACGATAGTGGCACCAGTAGATGTTCCGTACCAGCCCAGTTTGTCACTAAAAGGCAGTGATGCACCGCTATAAGGCCCCGACGGGTCGCGCCAATTCACATCTCGCTCGTTCCATTTGATGCAGAACGGCAGATCTTTCACTTCAATTAGCCTAGCGGGGTTCTTCATGCCAACACCTCCAAATTTGTCTCTAATTCATGACGAACGGTCGGCCAACCATCGGGTGACACTGATCGACGACCACCCGGAAATTCTCCCCTTTGCAGTTTGGCACTCCAAATACCCCAAAAGAAGCTGCACAAGAGGCACCGCAAAGGAATATACTTCCTGGCAGCAGCGAACCGCTCGTTCGTACCTATTCAAGTCAGTCCGCCGATCTCAGTCACATGGCGGCCCTCGTCTCAACGAGCCTGCTGATTGCCCTTTTGCCCGCCAGGCCAACCACCGCTCCTGGAAATAATCAGAGTTGCCTCTTAAGCGTCGGCTCGCGCCACGAAGCGACCGCCCCCGGAATCCTGTGTCGTCATGGCACTCCCTCATTCTAGCGCGAACTTCTTTCATGCTTTTGGAGTGGGATGAGAGTTACATGATTTTGCAGAGCTGATCCCGGCGGAAGCGATCGAAAATCGAGGAGTAACGGCGAAATGTCGCCTGGTGGCGCAGATTATCTGTGTTTGTAGCACAATCGCTCATTCGGATCCGCCGGGCAGGTCCGACCTGCTAGTGAGTTTTCTTCCCCTTGCGTTTAGCGGAAAAGTATGGTGCGTCGAAGCGGCAAGTCCTCTTTAGCTGCAATACACCGAAGCCGAGATAGATGAGTCGCTCAGCGCGCGTGCCGGCGAACAGCACAGAAAACCAGGTTCGGTCGCCGCTGTCTCAGAGTGGGGTTGATGGCCAGATTGATGGAACCGCACATCTTCTCTGACGGGCGCACAGTTGCCTTCGGTTTTCGCTACCTAACGATTGGTACTTCGCAACGCGCTTGAGAGATGGGTCGGGCGAAGGGAGCGGACCAAGATCATTGATAATCGCGCCTCAGGAGGTGGGAGCCAAGACTTGGCTCCGCCGCCGAGCCGAGTTGGAGGCGATCTAGTTCAGGAACAAAATAGTATCAGTCCAACGAACGCAAGATTAACGAGCGCGCCGACCAACGCCCATGCGCGAATAGCCCTGGGGGACAGCCCCCTGTCATCGCGCGACGTGGGTATCCATAGTGGCTGCATCCGCATGCATCTAGTGTGGAGGTGATGACATTCAAGTCATTACTGAACAATGGTGCGCTCCAGCGCAGCAGTAAAAAGTAAGGCCGCCTTCGTCAGGCGGCCTGTTTCGCCAAATACTGACGTCGTGATGCTCCGATACCCGGGGACTTGGTATTCCGGAAATCAGAGAGAATCCTTTCGCGAGGCCCAACGCCTAACAAGCGGAACCAAGTTCTCAACCTTTGCAGCCGGTAGTACTTGCTTCATCACGGCCGCAGGATGCCGCAATATGTCGGCTCACTCGCTGCTCGACCGCCTCAGAGGGATGGCAAGGAACGAATCGGCTTTCGCTACGTGCCGTCCGATTTCTTGGCGTCCGTCGCCACAATAGTGCGACCCTGCGGGAAACGCTCATTCGAAGGGGTAAGGGCGTTGTAATCGTGGGTTTTCGACGACACGGTTTCCTAATTCGTCAGAATTGTTGCGTCGGCTGGGTCCCACGATGCGAGACGGGCATCGCCGATGTCGGGGATTGCGAGATCTGATAGGTTGAGAACCTTTGACGTAAGCTTGAGACCGGAATCGCTGCGGAATTCGAGGACGGTCGCATCTCCAATGAATGTCATATCGACGATGCGTCCCTGAATTCCACCGGAGGTCCCGGCGGCTGTCAGGTTGAGACGCAAATGTTCGGGCCGCACGCAAAGCGTCGCATCCCGGTCGGCGTCAGGCCACTGCGCTGCCGGCAATTTCTCGCCGGCGGGGCCCCGAATGATACCGGATCTGATGCTGACAGGAATAAGATTGACCTCACCAACGAACCCTGCCACGAACAAGTCGGCCGGCCTGCGATAGATGTCATGCGGTGTAGAAACCTGTCGTATCCGGCCATCGTGCATCACTGCGACCCGATCGGACATGGCGAGCGCCTCATCCTGATCGTGCGTGACGTAGATCATCGTCTTGCCAACCTCCTTGTGCAGGGCCTTGATCTCGTTCCTGAGATGCTGGCGCAACTTCCTGTCTAGCGCGCCCAAAGGTTCATCAAGAAGAAGAACGGGCGGATCGAAAACCAGCGCCCGGGCTATCGCTACTCTCTGCTGCTGACCGCCGGACATTTGATGTGGATAGCGTGAGGCCAGGGCACCGAGGTGTACCTGATCCAGGACGCGGTGCACGCGGGTTTCGAGCTCCGACTTAACCATACGCCGCATACGAAGCGGATACGCCACGTTCTCGGCGACCGTCATGTGCGGGAAGAGCGCATAGTTCTGGAAAATCACACCGAGCTCGCGACGGTGGGGCGGCAGGCGCGTGATGTCCTGATCATCCAACTGAACCCGACCGCTGTCCGGCATCTCAAAACCAGCGATCATCATCAGAGTTGTCGTCTTTCCCGATCCGCTGGGCCCCAGAAACGAAATGAACTCTCCAGGCGATACGGAAAGATTGACATCGTCAACGGCCGTTGCGCCACCGTAACACTTTCGTAGATTATGCAGCGCAATGCCTCCAGCTTTCACATCAGTGCTGCTCAACCTAGCTCTCATCAACATTTTGGCTCCCTCGAGTAATTTGAGTAGTTGGGTCTCTCTTGACTTGTATGTCAAGTTCAGGCGTCAGGTTTTTCGGCGCTGCAGCAGGGCACCAACGACGATAACCACCGCCGCGAACACCATCTGCAACGTTGCTACGGCTGCAATGGTTGGATTGATGTCCTGCTTGATTCCCTCCCACATGCGCATCGGTAAGGTCGTGATCCTTCCGATGCCGAGGAATAGCACGTAGACGACATCGTCGAACGAGGTTAGGAACGCAAAGAAACTACCGACGATGAGGGCTGGCATGACAAGCGGCACAACGATTGTGCGGAAGGAGACAAGAGGGCTGGCACCAAGACTGCGGGCCGCGCGCTCGTACGTCGGATTGAGGTCGCGCAGATTGGCGACCACTATCACCACCACGTAGGGGATGGCGTGGACTGCGTGACCAAGTGCCAATCCGAACTCGGTGCCCTGAAGCCCCGCCCGCACCAGCACGAAATAGGTCGCGACCGCCACGACAATCGTCGGCATGATGATCGGCGAGAGCACGAGCGCAACCATCGCTTTGCGACCGGGGATGCGACCACGGGATAAGCCAAAGGCCAACATCCCGCCGAGCACGGTCGCCATGCCGGCCGCCATCAGGGCGACACGGATGCTAACGAACGTTGCGCGCAGCCACTGTGCATCAAAAAAATAGGCTTGGTAGTTGCGTAGCGAATAGCCTGGCACCGGGAAGACGAAATAGGACGAAGCGCTGAACGACGAATACGCGACGATCAGTACTGGCAGCAGGAGAAGCACTGCCAGGAAGCTTGCCAAGATCGGGATACTCCGACCTCCCATCGACGGTAGCCAGCGGTCGAGCGCATTTGCCACGGAGCCGACACGCATCAGCCAATGGGTTCCCATTTGTCGGCGGGCGACGGCTTGCGGGCCGAGCTTGTCATCGGAGAATCCCAACAGCTGCTCAACGGGGAAGAAGCGCGCGCCGATCCACAATATGGTCAGCACCGTCGTCAGGAGAACCATCGAGAGGGCCGAGCCAAAGTTCCAATTTAGCTGGTCTACGACCTGAGAGCTGATCTCCATCGTGATGGTGAGATCCGACAGGCCGCCGAGCAATGCCGGTGTGATATAGAAGCCGAGACAATAAATGAATGCTAGCAGTACCCCGGCCACGACGCCCGGCAGGCTGAGCGGCAGGAATATCGTGAGAAACGCGGCGAGCGGGCTCGCCCCGTTTGCCCTCGCCGCACGCAGCAGCTTTTGATCGATGCCGGACATAACCGTGACCATCGGCAGAATGACGAGCGGCATGATGATGTGGACCATACCGATGATCAGGCCGAAGCGGTTGTAGAGCATGGCGATCGGTTGGGACACCCAACCGAGCTCGAGTAGAATCTCGTTAACGACACCACTGCGGCCGAGAAGGACGACCCAGGCGAAGGTCCTTGCTAAAACACTAGTGAAATACGGCAACACAACCGCGACGAGCAGGAACGTGCGCAGCGTCGCTCCGCCTGTGGAGAGGGCGTAGGCGATGGGGTAGCCCAGCACAAAGGCGATCGCAGTTACCAAAACGCTGATCTCCAGCGTCGTCCGCAACACGGTTACATAGGCCGGGTTGTCACCGATGCGTAGGAAATTCGCCAGCGTCCAGTTTGGCATTCCAAATGAAAGCAGCAGAAGCTCAACGAGCGGCACGACAAAGAGCACCGCCAGGAAGATGCTTCCCGGCAACAGCAGCCAGGCCCACCCTGTGGGCTTGACTGCTGTCGAAGCCTGTGATGACCCCGGCCGGTCCTTGATTGCCGCGGAGCTCATTGTGCCCGCCATGCCAGCCAACGCTCCTGGAGGTGATCATTATTGGTCTTACCGTCCGGGCGTTTCGCCGCCATCCAGGCCGAATCTTCAGTGATCGTCTTAGACCTGTTCTCCGGGTTTATGTTGAGCAGCGGGACCATGTCGGCTGGCAGGTACTTGAGCTGATTTGTATTCGGTCCGGGCCAGCCGGTCCCGAACGTCCATCCGGCCGCAATCTGAGCGCGGTTCAAAAAGGCGATAAACTTCTGCCCGTTACCCGTGTTGGGGCCACCTTTCAGAACAGCTATCCAGGTATAATCCGTATACGCTCCATCCCAGACCATTTCGATCGGTGCGCCTTGGCGGATCGCGACTATCGAGCGGTTGTTGTATGCGCTCGCCGCCGCAAGTTCGCGGTTGATCAGGAGTTGAAGCGGTTCTCCGCCGGAACTCAACCACTTTTTGATATGTGGCTTGATCTCGTTGAGCTTTTCGAATGCGCGATCGACTTTGTCATCGGTGAGTGGCCAAATATCCTTGGGTGCGACACCCGAGGCGAGGAGCGCAAACTGAACGTTACCTTTAGCGACCTTAGCGGGAAGCCCCCGCGGTCCGGGAAACTTCTTGACGTCCCAGAAATCCACCCAGTTCTGCGGGCCGCCCTTCGGAAAGGCCCGCTTATCATAAGCAATCATCGTCGACGTCGTACCACCCACAACCACGTCTTTGAGACGAGCATCCGGCGGCGTGCCCTCGAGCGATTCTTGATCCCAAAGGCTGTAATCGATCGGCTCGAACATCCCGGCTTCACGCATTTCCGGATAGTTCTTAGCCTCCACAAAGGCCACGTCCCAGTCGACTCTGCCGGCACGGAACATCGCCTTGACCTGCGGTTCTGCGTAGTCGGCCACCACATCTACAATTTTTATTCCCGTCGCCTTCGTAAACGGATCAAAGACATATTTCCGAGCGCCGTCGGTGAAGGAGCCGCCATAGCTGAAAACCACAACTTCGCCACTGCCGGCGAGCTTCTCCTGCGCCCAGGCGGCCGTCGCTTTGGCAGCGAAAGGCAAGCTTAGAATGGCCGCCATTGACCGAAGTAGCGAGCGTCGGCTCAAGCCACCGCGTGAACGGCCTCTGAAATCTTGCTTGGTCATGACACGCTCCTCTGCTGAAGTAAGATTAAAGGCTTGGCCGCAATCTGGAATATCGTCGGGCTGCGCTTACCAGCCCGATTCGTAAAGCTCGCATAGTCGTGCCCGCTTGCTGCCATCTGATGATCAACACTCCAATCAGTGACGATCCTTTCGCAAGTTCGTTCTTGCTTGCTTAGTCGCTGGATACGGCAGATCATGGTTGGCTAATCGTTTCCGGGAAATTACATGGCTGACATAGCCCGCTGGGCAATCTTCGCCCGCCAGGAGCAGCCGAAGAACTTCAGCTTTTCTGCAACCAGCTCGGCGATCCAGTAGACATCGAAGTTGAACTCAGGATTACCACGGATGTCGCGAGGCCATTCTGTAGTTCGGCATGGACCTCTGCAAACCGATTCACGATGGGCACATCGTCTTTTCTCTTTAGGTTTAGGTTGCTCAGGTTGCGACTGCCATTGAGGCAGCCATCCAAGATGCGGAAGACGACCGCATGAGGCGACGGCGAGTACGAAGCAATGACTCGACCCAACACGTTCCGCAGTTGCGCGCTTGCTCGAGCTGTCAACGATCCTGACCCAACCGAAGTATTGTTCGAGGCGTCTGCACTTGGTCTAGCCGGTCGTATGGTTGTAATGGACCAACCACATGGCCACCAATATGGCTGCCGAACACGCACCCGTCAGCTGCCGCATAGCAAGACGCTCACCTCGCCCGAAACTCGCGCCAAAGCGGTATCTACGACAGCAAAAGTACCAATCACAAGGGCGGACGAGCGCGCCTGTGTGGCGCGTCTACGACCCACCAAATGGCTCATTGTTTTTCCTCATTCCTTGCGCTTTCATTCTGTGCCCTGCCGCCGGGACGTTTTATTCCTCGCGAAAATAGTACCCCGTCTTCAAGGTGAATTTCGTCAATGTAGAACCTCGTGCCGCCGAAATTCTGCGTCCTGCTGGAGAACGTGAAGGCTTTCATGTTGTTTCCCTCCGCATCGCCCATCCCTTCTTGCGGGCATAGGTGCGGCCGTGCTTGAGTATGAAGGCGCTCACCTGTGGGCGGTGGACCCGCAGCGCCTCAGCCGCCGCCGCTTGGGCGCGCGCGAGATCTCGTGTCGTTTGGTGGCTTTCATCGGGAACCCACACCGACGTCAGCTCGCTGGCGCGTAGCAGCCGGGCGACAGAACAGCGTTCGATTCCGACAAAATGCTCCCTTATAAGCGGCTCGTCGTCCCGTGATGAGGATCGGCTCGGTACGCCCGAGCACCCCTCGGACGCGCAGTGTAGGGCGAGCCACCTCACCGGAAGAGGCGAACATAAGGCCTTATATGCCATACTCGCCGCCGCCGGCTACGACTTCCGCCGTCTCTCCAGTGGCTCAGGTGCTTACTGCTCCTAATCCTTATTGCCTTCGGCCTCACCGTTCGATTCAGACAGGATTGAAAAGCTTCTTAATCACAAACGATCTACTTTCACGCCCATGACAAGCGCAAATGCAGTGCATCAAGCTTATCCTTCTTGGGCTAGTGCAGGCGTCCAGCCATGCGGCGGCTAACAGTCGGGCGCCGTCTTTTTTGCTGCGCGCGAGCTGCACAGCAATCAGAAGGCCGTTCGGTGCCATCCCTGCCGGTAGGTCACGCAGCAGACGCAGCATAGTGCAGATCTGGTTGAAGCTCGCGTCCCGCGCCGATTGCAGCCCTTCAGGCGCCTCGCCGATGGCCGGTGGGGTGAGCAGCAGATCATGCGCTGCGAACAAGTCGTCGATCCGCGCGGGCCTTCAGGGCGTATCGCGCCGCGCTCGCGCGGCGACTTCGAGGCCCAAGCGGCCCTTTCGTTAGGCCCAATGATGTGGTCAAAGGTGATGCTCGGCATCGCCTTGTAGCACAGGAAACTCCACGTGCTGGCATTGCCGACGCTCCCTGGGATGAAGGGTCGGTTGAAGGGATCGCGGGCACGATCGAGTAGCAAGATACCCACTGGAGCACCGTAAAACTGCGCTTTCGGCTTACACAAAGGGATCCGCAGCTTACCTTTGGGATGAGCAGAATCGATCTTCGTGATACTCACGTCAGCTATTGACCCGTGGGCACCGATCTCATCGAAAGCGTTGCGGATTATCTGCCGGAGACCTGCGATCAACGCTGCATGGTGCATTTTTATAGCAATGTCTTCAGCCACGTTCCGTCGACTCGGGTCCGCGAGGTGAGCCACATGCTCAAGGCCATTCAAGCCCAGGAGAGTAGCGCCGCGGCCGTCAAGAAAGCCGGGACCGTCATCGCGGATCTGCGGGGCAAGCCGGATGGCCAAAGCTGCTGATCTCGTCGAGCAGGCGGTTCATGAGACGCCCGCGTACTATGCCTTTCCGGACGTCCCTTGGCGGAAGATTCGAAGGAACAATCCGCTCGAGCGCATCATGAAGGAGATCCGGCGACGAACCCGTGTCGTCAGCGCCCTCCCGACGGTCAATCCTGCTCAATTTGGCGGGCGGCACCGCCGCTGGTCGAGACGTTGATGGCTGTCAGCCAGGACATGCTAATTAGAAGAGCAAGTAGCGGTGCCACACTTCTTCACAGACGCCAGATGCAAGATGTACTTCACGGCCGCAGGATGCCGCAATATGGTCGGCTCATTCGCTGCTCGACCGCTTCAGAGGGATGGCAAGGAACGAATCGACTTTTGCTACGTGCCGTCCGATTTCTCGGCGTCAGTCGCCACAATAGTGCGACCCTGCGGGAAACGCTCATTCGAAGGGGTGCGAGCTTTGTAATCGTGGGTTTTCGACGACAAGGTTTCCTAATTCGTCAGAATTGTTGCGTCGGCTGGGTCCCAAGACGCGACACGGGCATCGCGTCTGATAGGTTGAGAACCTTTGACGCCAGCGGTCGAGCGCATTTGCCACGGAGCCGACACGCATCAGCCAATGGGTTCCCATTTGTCGGCGGGCGACGGCTTGCGGGCCGAGCTTGTCATCGGAGAATCCCAACAGCTGCTCAACGGGGAAGAAGCGCGCGCCGATCCACAATATGGTCAGCACCGTCGTCAGGAGAACCATCGAGAGGGCCGAGCCAAAGTTCCAATTTAGCTGGTCTACGACCTGAGAGCTGATCTCCATCGTGATGGTGAGATCCGACAGGCCGCCGAGCAATGCCGGTGTGATATAGAAGCCGAGACAATAAATGAATGCTAGCAGTACCCCGGCCACGACGCCCGGCAGGCTGAGCGGCAGGAATATCGTGAGAAACGCGGCGAGCGGGCTCGCCCCGTTTGCCCTCGCCGCACGCAGCAGCTTTTGATCGATGCCGGACATAACCGTGACCATCGGCAGAATGACGAGCGGCATGATGATGTGGACCATACCGATGATCAGGCCGAAGCGGTTGTAGAGCATGGCGATCGGTTGGGACACCCAACCGAGCTCGAGTAGAATCTCGTTAACGACACCACTGCGGCCGAGAAGGACGACCCAGGCGAAGGTCCTTGCTAAAACACTAGTGAAATACGGCAACACAACCGCGACGAGCAGGAACGTGCGCAGCGTCGCTCCGCCTGTGGAGAGGGCGTAGGCGATGGGGTAGCCCAGCACAAAGGCGATCGCAGTTACCAAAACGCTGATCTCCAGCGTCGTCCGCAACACGGTTACATAGGCCGGGTTGTCACCGATGCGTAGGAAATTCGCCAGCGTCCAGTTTGGCATTCCAAATGAAAGCAGCAGAAGCTCAACGAGCGGCACGACAAAGAGCACCGCCAGGAAGATGCTTCCCGGCAACAGCAGCCAGGCCCACCCTGTGGGCTTGACTGCTGTCGAAGCCTGTGATGACCCCGGCCGGTCCTTGATTGCCGCGGAGCTCATTGTGCCCGCCATGCCAGCCAACGCTCCTGGAGGTGATCATTATTGGTCTTACCGTCCGGGCGTTTCGCCGCCATCCAGGCCGAATCTTCAGTGATCGTCTTAGACCTGTTCTCCGGGTTTATGTTGAGCAGCGGGACCATGTCGGCTGGCAGGTACTTGGCGGTTTCGTTTCCAACGATATAGACGCTAGATTTGATTTCCCGCTGAAAACCGCTGTCCTCAGCATCAACACGTTTGTCTGGTCACGTCCATGAGTCTGACGAGTATTCGCTGCGACATAGCCCGCTTCGGAATTCGGGCGCACCTCGAATGTTGGGTCAGCTCCGAAATCAACTTTCGCCCGGCCCTATGGGCTGCGCGGCAGTATCCTCTTACTGCCATCTGTTTGTTCAACGCTTTAAGCAGTTGAAGATCGTTTCGTGAGCTCGTCCATCACTTGCTTGGTCGCTCGATACGCCAGATCAACGATCTCATCAATCTCGGCTTCGGAAACAACGAGAGGCGGGGCAAAACCAAGAATATCTCCATGCGGCATTGCTCGTACAATAAGCCCCCTATCACGAGCAGCCTTTGATATGCGCGCGCCCACTTGGAGCTGGGGATCAAATCGCCGCTTCGTCTGGCGATCCGCAACGAACTCGATGGCACCAAGTAATCCCACACCGCGCACCTCTCCCACGATTTCTAACTGCGCAAATCGTTCTTTGAGTCGCCTCTGGAAGTGCGAGCCAACGATCCTCGCGCGCTCGCTTAGTTGTTCCTTCTCAACAATATCGAGGACTGCATTGGCAGCGGCGGCCGCAATCGGATGGCCGGAATAGGTATACCCATGCGAAAATGCACCGACTCGATCGGCTGCCTCCTCGATAACCGCGTAGACCCTCTCACCAACGATGGCTGCGGAAAGCGGTACGTAGCCGGATGTCAGGCCTTTGGCGACTGTTACCAGATCCGGCTCAATCCCGTATAGCGAGCAGCCGAAGTCAGCGCCGGTTCGACCGAATCCACAAATGACCTCGTCGGCGATCAGAAGAACGTCGTGACGCCTGAGCACGGCCTGAATCTCACGCCAGTAGCCGGTAGGAGGCGGTGTAATACCCCCCGTACCCAGCACCGGCTCAGCAATAAAGGCGCCGATGGTTTCAGATCCCTCACGCACGATCAGCTCTTCAAGCTCGGCCGCACGCCGACGAGAAAAGGACTCTTCCGTTTCGTCTGGCTCAGCACCCCAATAGTGATGCGGCGCGCCTGTGTGTATGATGCCGGGAAAGGGAAGGTCCATGTGATCATGGTAGAACGACATACCAGTCATCGAACCCGAAATGACTGAGCAGCCGTGGTAGCCGCGCTCGCGCGAGATAATCTTCTTCTTCTTAGGCAGACCACGCAGGTTGTTGTAATACCAGACAAGTTTCGCTTGCGTTTCATTAGCGTCTGATCCGGACAAACCAAAGAATACTTTGCTCGGCTTGCCGGGCGTCAATCGCACGAGACGATCCGACAGGATGGCCAGCTCTTCAGTCGTATGTGCCGCATACGTGTGATAGTAGGCAAGCTTGTAGGCCTGCCGCGCGATGGCCTCCGCCACTTCGGTCCGGCCATATCCAATGTTTACACAGTAGAGGCCAGCAAATCCGTCGACATAACTACGTCCCTGCGCGTCTTCAATGCGGATACCTTTTCCCCCAGCAACGATCGTCGGATCGCCAAGCTTACCAGACGCAAAGTCCTTAAGCTGGGTGAAGGGATGCAGGACACTCGAACGATCTCGCTCAGCGATGGCCTTGATATCAATCATTCTCATTCTCCTAGTCCGCCAAATCGCCGAAGCAGACGTATTTCAGTTCCATGTACTCCGTTAAGCCGTGCCGCGACCCCTCGCGACCGAGCCCGGATTGCTTCCACCCCCCAAACGGGATGGGAGGGCCCGTGAATGACGCTGTATTGATACCGACCATGCCACACTCGATTTTCTCAGAAAGTCGGAGCGCACGACGCAGACTGTCTGTGTAGACGTACCCAGCCAGCCCCATTTCGTTCGCATTAGCTCGAGCGACGACCTCTTCCTCAGAATCGAACGGCAGTACGGCAGCTACAGGCCCAAATGTCTCCTCACGCGCAATAAGCATCTCTTCGGTGACCTCGCTAAGAAGCGTCGGAAGAACGAAGTTCGAGCGCAGGCTTTCGTGTTGCTTCGCGGAAATAACCCGAGCGCCCTTTGCTGCCGCATCGTCGATTTGGGCCCTACACTTGTCGGCCACCGAAAGCTTTGTCATAGGCCCGATATCTGTCGCAGGATCCAGGCCGTGCCCGACCTTGAGTTGAGCCGCTGCCGCAGCAAACGCCTCGACGAAGGCACTATAGATGCCTCTTTGCACGTAGATGCGATTAGCGGCCAGACAATCTTGACCCGATGTAGCAAACTTTGCCGCCATTGCCCCCTTGACTGCCTTGTCAACATCGACATCATCGAAGATGATGAAAGGCGCATGCCCCCCAAGTTCGAGCGACACCTTCTTCACTGTCTGCGCAGCGCCCTCCAGGAGCAAACGGCCAACTTGGGTAGACCCCGTGAACGAAAGCGCCCGTATTCTTGGATCGCGCAACAGAGGCGCTGAAAGTTCAATCGGACAACCAACGAGCACCTGCAAAGCGCCGGGCGGAACCCCGGCTTCTACAGCTAACCTGGCAACGGCGAGAGCAGACAGAGGAGTCTCCGGAGCAGGCTTCACGATGATCGGGCAACCGGCTGCAAGGGCAGCCCCCGCCTTTCGTGTAATCATGGCAACCGGGAAATTCCACGGAGTGATCGCTGCCGCGACTCCGATTGGCTGCATTCGCACCTGAAGTAGACTTCCGAGCTTGTGACTAGGGATCGTCTCTCCATAAGCGCGCTCACCCTCTTCTGCAAACCACTGCAAAAATCCAGCGCCGTACGCGATCTCGTGGCGCGCCTCGGCAAGCGGCTTGCCCTGCTCACACGTCACCAGGACGGCGAGTTCTTCCGAATGGTCGAGCATCAATGATGCCCACGACCTGAGGATGCCCCCGCGCCTTGCCGGCAAAAGCTCACGCCAGGCGGGAAAAGATCGCTCAGCCGCCGCGATCGCCAGATTCATGTCCGCAGCACCGCAACGGGCAACATCCGCGATCTCTTCACCAGTAGCTGGATCGACCACCACTTCCTTTTGTTCGCTCGCAATCCAGCAACCGTCGATCAGCGCGCCCCCAGCTACAAAATCTCGGCGCCGCAAACTTTGCAGATGCTTACTAGCCAGACCGACCAAGTGCGGAGTTTTGGATCGAGCAGTTGCAAAAACCACTTGAGAGTCCCGCGTCGTCATTTGTTGAAATTACCCCTACATTCAGGATACGTTCGCCCCGAAGTTGATTTGCGTCGCATTTCCTGGCGGCAGGAAGTTTTCCTGCATTGGGCAGGAATTTCGCAACGGAATTCATCAGCAGGAGCCGCTTATGCACTACGACCGAATAGATGCGCGCATTCTAGAGATCGTGCAAAAGAATAACCGTCTAACTTCAGAGACGATCGGCGAACTAGCCGGGCTTTCTGCGACCGCATGTCAGCGACGACTGAAGAGGCTGCGTTCGGAAGGCATCATCGAGGCTGATGTCTCGATTGTTTCCCCTAGGGCGGTAGGAAGGCCAATTCAGATGCTCGTGCTAGTGACTTTGGAGCGGGAGCGCTCAGACATAATCGATAAGTTCAAGAAGGCCATCAAATTGTCAGTTGACGTGGTCAATGGATTTTACGTTACCGGCGAAGCTGACTTTGTCCTGTACGTCACGGCTCGCACCATGGAAGACTATGAGCAGTTCACTCGGCGATTTTTCTATGAGAACTCCGACATCAAGGGGTTCAAGACAATGGTAATAATGGACCGAGTGAAAGCAGGTTTTTCCATTCCAGTAGATGCTCCGTCCGAGCCTTGAGGCGGGGTGCCTCACCCAAGGATCCATGTGCTTACGCGTTCTTTGTCGGCTCACTTCGCGCAGCACAAGAAATACCACTACGGTTCGCAACTCTATTGTTTAGCCAACGAACTTCTTTCAGGTGCCGCCGCTCATACAGATTATTAGACTAACGAATGGCGCAGTCGGGCTCATTTCGCGCTCTCATGCGCGAACTAGTCCCCTACGGATACAAGGTTCGACGTCGATCACTGGTCTGTCGCAGCTGCGCAGGGCTTGAGCGCAAAGCCAGATGGCGCCCTCCCAGATAATAATCTGATAGAGGCATGACACTGGTTGCTCATCGCGCTCTCCGAGATGTCGAAACGCGCGGAGGTAAAAGGTACTCTACAGTAATTCGAACGATCCGAGACTACTCTCTTGCGGCCCTCGGTGAGGCTTGTCCAATCAATCTACCGGCACTTCCTACCAGACTCTTTCATAAAACTGAGCAATGTTAAGCCGGTCATCGAGATCATTGGCGCGGTGAGCTGGTCCCGGTTGTCTGAACAGAAACTCCGCATCGATAAGTGGAGCCTCTGCCGGGTTTAGGCTGCCGTGCGGAGCGGCAGCAAGATGAAGTAGGCTTGATCCGGTGTGGTGTCGCCAAGGCTCGAATGTGGACGGCGGCAATTGTACAACAAGGCTTGAGAACGCCCACGGGACCGTATGCCGTGGGGTTCTGTACCGGCATCACCCTTGGGCAAGCCGCGAGGTTTTCGTCCATGGTGTGATAGACAAGGCGGACGGCGTTGTTTTCCGCTGCACGCTGGATGG
>NZ_JADPKG010000088.1:7607-17530 GCF_023073875.1 Bradyrhizobium sp. 154 | reverse complement strand
GTTTGCGTTTACGAGGTCCAAACGGCGCGCGTGACGAGTTCATCCTCGCAGCCACCGCCCAAAACCTTCGAAAGATGGCCAAGCTGATCCCGATGCCCAAGCCGAGGCTCGCATAGAGGCGGTTGAGCAGTTCGGCCAAATCGCGACGGAGCTATTACAACGAAATACTGCCGGCCTTTTTCAACAGAATCGACCCGGAGCAGACTTGGCGGCGCTTTCATGGCCGACCGACACGGCGAGCTGGCTAGCTCGCGCCTGTCTCTTTCCAAAAGCAAGTGAACTCGTATTCATCCGAAATGACAACGGCCCTTTGTTGTCGAGCGGCTTTATCGTAGGGTTGCCGAGATCGTATTCAACAGCTGCGAAGTTGCAGTGTGAATTCCCGATGAGCCGGTTGCAGACTCGGAGGAATGTCCTGCGCCTGCCCAGGACCCTTCGAATAACTAGGGAGGTTCGTGTGCTCGGAACCACGGAAGCAACCCAGAGGACACACGGGGCGACGTTCGCAGCAATTGCTGTAGTTCTCACCGTGGCTGGCTGGCTCCGCTTTCACAATCTTGGAAGCGAAAGTTTGTGGTTAGACGAAGTAGTATCATGGACGCAAGCCAAGGACGGGCTTGCCGCGCTGATACAACGCACCTCTCAGGATAATTATCCCCCTCTTAACAACCTAGCGATTTTCGTCGCGATTAAGCTTCTGGGTACTGACGAATGGAGCATCCGCTTTCCATCGGCGATCTTCGGCCTCGCAAACATAGGTGTCCTGTATTGGTTAGGCACAATGACGCTCGGCCGAAAAGCGGCGCTGTTCGGTGCGGCTATGTTGGCCCTTTCACCGTTCAGTGTAATTTATTCCCAGGAAGCAAGGATGTATTCGTTATTGGCCCTTGCCGCGACCCTTTACGCGGCTACTTGCTTTTACTATCTGCGGGCACCATCCACGCTGCGGGGTGCCTGGATATCGCTTTCAGGACTGTCTCTGGTTTACTCGCACCCTTACGGACTACTCGACTGGATTGTGATCGCATTGGCTTTCGCCGCGCTTTTTCTGCTGCCCATTTGGTTCTCGCGGAGGACCATCCTGGTCTGGGTGACATCGAATACTATAGTCGCCATCGGGTTTATGCCTTGGGCATTGATACTCGCTGGGCATGCTCGGACAATTGATGCTGGCGGATTCTGGATACCGCCACTTACCACTGCTTTTTTGAGCAAAGAGCTGGGAGCCCTTGCGGGAGGAAAATTGTTTTTTGGCATCACACTGATCGGTGCAGTTCTCGGCGTGGTGGGGGCACGGCGCCGAGATTTGGCCTTCCTATGCGCCTGGGTCGTCGTCCCACTGGTAGTCGGAATTGTCGTTTCGATCCTATGGCAACCCATGTTCCTAGCACGGTACGTAATAGGCTCTCATCCACCTCTGCTGCTACTGTCCGGGTTCGGCTGGACAAAGTATGCCAAGGATTGGCGAAGTGGGATCTTTTCAATTGTGTTTGTCGCCGCCATCGCTTTGGCAAGCCTGCCCTTCTTGCGCCGACCTGTGTACGCCTACCCGAAAGACGATTGGCGCAGTGTGGCATCATTCTTGGACACGCGGATGCAACCAACGGATTGTGTGCTTGTCGTTCCAGCCTACGGAGCGATCCCGCTCGGTTACTACAAGAGGCCTCTATCCTGCGAATTGGGTGCTAAGAGGATCGGTGATCTGCCAGTTACAATGCCGGCTTCCGCTCTGTTTGGCGTATTTGGCCTTCATAATGAGCAACCCACCGAGCTGTCCCGGGTGGTTGAGTTCACCGACGAACTGCGACGGCGTGGCTGGCACGAACTTTACCGAACCGATTTTCAAGGCATTCGAGTAGTTTCGTATGCGCGGTGACCCGTTGGTACCCTCTTCCCGGCCGAAGCACTTTGAGTATGAGTCGCCTATGCTCGTGACAATCTCAATCAGAGATTCCACAAACAGCTCAGGTTCCGCTCAGGGTCAATCTGAGAAGAACTCAGCGCGAGCATATGCTTTCCGCTTTACCCCCAGGGCGGACACTCCCCTGAATGGTGAACCCGCTCGTCTTGCTGCCACTCAGGGATATCTCTTTTCGCAACCTTGAAGTTGCCGCACTTCCTGATGATCGCAGGGACCTTGCTAGTCGTCACCGGCTCCATTGGCGTCCTCGTCAGCTCTAACGGGAAGCTCTCGCGCGCGCAGCATTCAGGTCTGCTTTTACGCCTGAGATTGCTGCGTCAGCCGGCTGTCGACTTGGGGGCGGTTCATTGAGGTCTCACCCATGGTGCCCCTGGCCTAATGTCGAACCGGAAGTGACCCCATCAGAGCTCACGCAAGCAGAGACAAGTAGGACAAGCAAGGGATGCCCATGCTCGCCTAACCGAGACGTCTCCGAATCGATCCTCCAGATCATCGCCGTGAAACCATTTTCCCTGGGCTGCGAAGTTGGCCTGAAACAAACGAGGCCCAGGCTTCTCTCTTCCAGTGCATGTCCCAGAAGGGGAACTATCCCTATGATTAGCCCAACGTGGACTCGCAAAGCACGCAAGCTCGTTGTCGTAAATTTGCTGATCGGCGCGGCCGCTCTATTAGGATTGGCCGCTCACGAGCCAGTCTCAAGTGCTGCCCTCGGTAATGAATGGCAATGCAGCAAAGCGGCATTTGTCCTAACGACGTGTCGTCACGTGGCCGACGAAATTATGACCCAAAAAACGGCCGCTCTCGATTAGCTGGCAAGCCATTTGCGCCAACGCTGGTTGTCCGAGCCCAAATCCCAGACTGAGCGCGCCCGGGGGACCATCGCCCCACGCCCTTGTCGTTCACCGCCTCAGCCGGCGGCGGTGTGCCGCCAGCCGCTGTCGACTGCGAGCGCTCTGCAATCGCCTTTTCCACGCCCACGAGCCAGTAGCTCGCACGCGTTCCGCGGCCCAAGGGATTGATAATTAACGAGGTGCTTACGATGCGGCTTTGATCGCGGCATGCCTCGCCCGAGCCGACATTTACCAGCACCGAAGTCGACGGCCGCCCCGTCAAGATTACGCTCGGCGATATGCGCGCGAGAGGCGTCCGAGATCTGATCGCCTTCTGCCAGCTGCGCCCACAACGTGAAGCTCTCTGCCCGACCAGGTCGACAAGTGGCCCTGACGGGCTCCGGATATCTCAGGTCGAGCCGCGATTCGTCTGCCATGCCTGCGGCAAGCGTGGCCGCCATCCTGCGCGCCTGCAGCGAGGGACTGATGGCCAGCGGCCCCAGCATTTTGGCGGCGGCTGGGGCCGTTGGGGACGCTCCGGCACGCAGGGGGGCTTGGAGCCGGAGCACAGCACCAATCCAGACGCCTGCTACTAGTTCCTAGGGAGAGGCCGGCGGTCTAGCGAGAACCGACCCATCGCCAAACGCGCGTTCGAACGATGGGCCGTCCCGGGTGGATGTCGCGAAGCTGGAGTGGTCCAGATATCGCCACAGACCGAAATCTTAATCCTCTCGGCTGGAGAGTCGTTCCTTGCTAGATAACTCCGGATGTGGCGTGGGTGGCGCCAACCAAGCCGGGCTTGCGCGGTTTGGAACAGAAGCAAGTCGTGCGCATAATGGTTATGGCAAATGCATCGGAAATCCACTTGGTCCGGGTCATGACCGATAATCGAGAGCATAAGCTTTGGGCGGTGGCGGCACCTCGCGACGAAGCGGTTAATGCGGTCTTGGATGTCGTTCCGGAAGGATGGAACGCGGCCCTGCTCGATAACGAGTTGAGCGATCAGGAGATGGAAGCCCTAAACCTCCGGCCGGGTGATGTTCGCGAGATCACGTCGCGAGTAAATTAAGCCACTCCGACCACCAACTGAGGCGGCCTTACTCTTCAGGCTTAGGATTCTTCTCGTGCCAGTCCGCCATTTGCTTGTACTCGCGGGCCATCTCCTCGAGCTCCCGCTTTGCTTTCGGATTGCCAGTTAGGGCGGCTTGGTGCCCGCAGAGCAGTTCAAGCGAGCGGTGCGAATAGTTCGGCGGGGGGGCGGTCTCTGGCATTCGGGCAGAATATCACGCCCTCGGGGGCGGGCATTCACCTGTGTTACAAAGTGAACACTTCTCACATGGCCCCGGCGACAAGACCGCAGGCGCTGCAGCTCTTGCGTGTGCCGCGACGTTCCGTACGTCGGCGCGGCACCTCCTGGTTAACACATAGGTCTGCGTGAACTGGCCGGCCGCCCGTTACTGCCTCAGCTGGAGCTGCTCCAGTCCATCCTCAATCACCCGGAGGTCCTCAAGCAGAGCATCTCGAGAGTCAGCCGGGTTGATGCTGGATGTGCACTGCAGCTGTTCGAGCAACTGGCGCCGAAGATCTTGCATATTCTCCAGGGCTTGCCGGTTCTTCAGACGTACATAAGCCGAAACGATCGTTTCAACGCTTGTTGCCAATGAGTAGCCCCAAACCTTAGTCGCGCCCGTTTGGACTGCCGCGCTTGTGCTGTTCGCAGTATTCGATGCGCGCCCACTCCTCAGCGATTTCGAGCAGGGCTTTTCTTTGAGCGCTCATCTTGCGCTAGGGCTGCCTGAGGAATGGCGTTGAGAGCCTTGTAGCGCCTCGCGAGCATTCTATCCCTTAATACTCACCCTACGTGCAACTCCTTTAAAAGTCCCCGTTGCTCGGCTGCGGCGGCTTTCGTCTCCTCGACCTGTTTGGCTTTCTCGGCGGCGAGCCGCGCATCCTCAGCAGCCTTGGCCGTGGCTGCCACCTTGTCCTGCTCGGTTTTCTTTGCACGTTCAGCGGCAAGCCGCGCCAGCCGCGCTTTCTCAGCAGGCGCTGCGCGGGTCACCGAACGGCACACGAGGCGGTCTCCTTGACGCTGTGGCTAGGAGCAGCGTTCAATGCGCACGTTTACGACTGCGCCGTTAGATCTGGAAGAGAAAGTCCTGATTGGTCAAAGTATTCGCAGTGACGCTGGTCAAGACAATTTCCATATCCGCCGACCCTTGGTTCTGCGCAACGCCCGAGCTGTTGACGTAGACAATGGTATTCGCGCCGCTCTGAATCCAAGCGATACTATGCGCCGCAACTTGGGCGCCTCCACTTAGCAGGCCCTGCACGCTCGTCACTCCCGCGATCGCCGAGGTGTCGATGAGATCTGCACCATGAACGAAATCACTGATCGTATCATGGCTTGCAATCGTAGAGTCGGAAACCGCGGTGAAGACGAATTGGTCGTTTCCCGCTCCTCCTATCAACGTGTCGGCGCCTCCGCGCCCCTGGATCACGTCATTTCCTGCTTGCCCATCCAATGTGTTGTTGCCGGCATCGCCGAATATGAGGTCAGCGAAGGCTGAACCACGGACGGCATTCACGGCGGTGAACGTGTCTGTCCCGGTACCTGCGGCATCACCAGGGGCCGTCCCGTGCGAGTTGCCGGCGGCGAGATCGACGGTCACTCCATCCAGGGCATTGTAGAATGCAATGCGGGTATTGCCGTTGCCGGTGATGGTGTCATTGCCGGCCATCCCCTCAAACTCATTGAAAGTACCGAAATCGCCGAGATTCGGCCCGGAGACCCCGAAATTGGTCGCGACATAAGTGTCGGCGAAGGCGGTCCCGCGGATCGCCTCAATTGACCGAAGAGTGTCTGTTCCGATCGAAGCGTCGCCGGTCACCACGCCCGAAGCCAGATCGACTTGAATACCTGACGCAGACCCGTCGTTGTTGTAGAACGCTCTGTCAAAACCAGCTTTACCGTCGATGAAGTCATCGCCGCCGCGACCCGCAAAATCTTCCGCTGTACCATTGGGATTGTTAGAGCCGGTGATGGTGTCGGCAAATGACGACCCTGACACCGAGCCAACGCCCGAGAAGGTATCGGTGCCTACGGACCCATCGCCGGTCACGGTCCCCGACGCGCCACTGGTGGTGCTGGTCCAGCTATTGAGACTGAAAGTGATTGTCACAGGACCGGTCGCATTGGCGTAGATCAGACGCGTGTTGCCATTGCCGGTGATGGCATCGTCACCACCAAGCCCCTCGAACTGGTTGAAGCTGCCGTTGTTGCCGACGTTAAGAGCGCCTGCGAGGCCGTATCCCGTTGCCACATAGGTATCGGCAAGGATGGTTCCCTGGATAGCTTCGATCGAGCGCAGCGTGTCCACGCCAATCGAAGAATCGCCCGTGGCCGTGCCGTTCGCCATGTCAATGGTGACACTGCCGGTCGAAAGATAGATGTTGTTGTAGCTGGCTGTGTCAAAGCCGCCGCGACCGTCAATCGTGTCGTTGCCGCCAAGTCCGGTAAATGTCTCGTTGATGCCGCTTCCCGACAGGGAATCGATGAACATCGTGCCCATGACGGCATTCACGCCGGTGAACGTGTCACTTCCGACCGAGGAGTCACCGGTAGCCGTGCCGGCTGCTATGTCGACCACAACGCCCGCGGTCGCATTGTTGAATCCGATACGCGTGTTGCCATTGCCGGTGATGATGTCGTTGCCGCCCTCGCCGGTGAACTCGTTGAAGGTCCCCGATGAACCGGAGTTCGTGCTGGTGTTGCTAAACCCGGAGGCGTTGTAGGTGTCGGCAAAATTGGTGCCGCGGACAGCTTCGATCGACACAAGTGTATCATGACCAACGGTGGCATCTCCCGTCAGGGTGCCCGCCGCGAGATTGATGGTGATACCTGACGTGGTGGTCGGATCGTTATTGTAGTCGACACGGTCGAAGCCGCCGCGGCCGTCGATCACGTCGTCGCCAGCGAAGCCGGCAAATACTTCGATCGTGCCGAATCCATTGTTGCTTCCGAAAAGGGTGTCGGCGAATGAAGAGGCCCAGACTGCAATAATGCCCGAGCCGACAAACGTGTCGTGACCAACGGATCCATCTCCATCCGCCGTTCCGGCCGCGATATCGACAGTCACACCCGCGGTGGCGCTCACATAAGAAACCCGCGTCAGAGCCGCGCCCAAAGAGTTTACGGCAGTTACAATGGTGTCATTGCCGCCTCGACCCTCGAACTCGTTAAACCCGACCGGTGTACCGGGAATACCGGTGGCTCCTGCGAAACCGGTCGCATTGAATGTGTCCGCGAAATCACTGCCAATCGCAGCTTCGATCGCAACGAGCGCGTCGGTGCCCATTCCTGGACCGGATGCCGTGCCCGCCGCAAGGTTGACCGAGATCCCGCCCGTGGCATCGGTGTAGACAGCGCGGTCGAAATCGGCTCCGCCATCGAGCAGATCGTTGCCGCCGAATCCCTGAAGCCGATCATTTCCTGCAAGCGCGTAAATTGCATCCGCTTGGTTCGTTCCGAGCAGCACATCCGGGCTCGAGGTGCCGTTAGTGGCGTTCGGAAAGATGAAGTCGCTTTGTTGGAGGCTTGTTACACCAATCAGCGTCAGAGTATTTCCGCTCCCGAAACTGATTATGGTATTGCCAGCACTCACCGTCGATTTCGATTGAACGTCTGCGAGCGTGAAGATGCCGGACAACCCTGTCAGATCAATGTTGTCGCCCTGGGTGCGGTCAAAGTCCGTGATGGTGTCTGCTCCGCCGCCATTGGCATAGACGAAGGTGTCAGAGCCGTTCCCGCCAGTCAGGGTATCGGCACCGCCACGACCATCGATCCGGTCGTTGCCATCCCTGCCGTCGAGCGTATTGGCATTGGCATCTCCGAGGATGACGTCGGCAAACGAAGAGCCGCGGACGGCATTCACGGCGGTGAACGTGTCTGTCCCGGTACCTGCGGCATCACCAGGGGCCGTCCCGTGCGAGTTGCCGGCGGCGAGATCGACGGTCACTCCATCCAGGGCATTGTAGAATGCAATGCGGGTATTGCCGTTGCCGGTGATGGTGTCATTGCCGGCCATCCCCTCAAACTCATTGAAAGTACCGAAATCGCCGAGATTCGGCCCGGAGACCCCGAAATTGGTCGCGACATAAGTGTCGGCGAAGGCGGTCCCGCGGATCGCCTCAATTGACCGAAGAGTGTCTGTTCCGATCGAAGCGTCGCCGGTCACCACGCCCGAAGCCAGATCGACTTGAATACCTGACGCAGACCCGTCGTTGTTGTAGAACGCTCTGTCAAAACCAGCTTTACCGTCGATCAAGTCATCGCCGCCGCGACCCGCAAAATCTTCCGCTGTACCATTGGGATTGTTAGAGCCGGTGATGGTGTCGGCAAATGACGACCCTGACACCGAGCCAACGCCCGAGAAGGTGTCGGTGCCTACGGACCCATCACCGGTTAGGGTCCCCGACGCGCCACTGGTGGTGCTGGTCCAGCTATTGAGACTGAAAGTGATTGTCACAGGGCCGGTCGCATTGGCGTAGGTCAGACGCGTGTTGCCGTTGCCGGTGATGATGTCGTTACCGCCCATTCCCTCAAATTGATTGAAGGTGCCATTGTTGCTGACGTTGGCATAGGGGAGGCCGGTAGCGGCATCGATAGCTCCCGTGACGCCGAAATTGATCGCGTCATAGGTGTCGATAAAGTTAGTGCCCTGAATGGCTTCGATTGAACGCAAGGTGTCGGTGCCGCTCGAGGCATCGCCTGTCACCGTTCCAGCTGCAAGGTGAACGCTGATCCCACCCGTCGTGAAGGTGAGGTTGGCATATTGCGCCGTGTCGAAGCCGCCTTTTCCGTCGATAAAATCATCGCCGGCAAGGCCCATGAAGTTCTCGTTGGCGCCACTGCCGGAAAAGATGTCGGCAAACATCGAGCCTATGACGGCGTTGACGCCGGTGAATGTATCGGTACCCACCGAGGCATCGCCGATCGCCGTGCCCGCGAGGAAATCGACGGTCACGCCGGCGCTTGATTGCGTGTATTGGATTCGGGTGTTGCGATTACCGATGACGGCGTCGTTGCCGCCCATGCCTTCAAAATTGTTGAAGGTGCCGCTCGATCCGGCATTGGTGCTGGTGCCGCTGAAACCGGTTGCATCGTAAGTATCAGCGAAATTGGTGCCGCGGACGGCTTCCACTGAACGCAGCGTATCGGTCCCGATCGTCGCATCCCCAGTGACGGTTCCGCTTGCAAGATTAATGGTTATACCCGTGGCTGTGGCGACGTCGTTGTTGTAGATGGCGAAATCGTAGCCGCCGCGGCCATCGATCAGATCGTTGCCGCCACGACCGTCATATTGCTCGAACGTACCATTCGGATTGTCGCTGCCCCGCAGCGTGTCTCCAAATGCCGACCCAATGACCGAGTTGACGTTGGTGAAAGTGTCGCTGCCGACTGACGAATCGCCGTTCGCCGTTCCCGCGGCGAAATCTACGACGACTGCCGCTGTCGCACTGACATAGGAAATGCGAGTCAGACTCTCGCCGGAAGGATTGACCGTTCCGGCGATGATGTCATCTCCCCCCAAGCCTTCGAAATTGTTGAGGCCAATTGGTGTACCAGGGACCCCGGAATTGCCGCTGAAGCCGACCGCCGAGTAATGGTCGGCAAAGTTGCTGCCCTGGATGGCTTCGATACCGATCAACGTGTCGGTACCGACACCTGGACCCGTCACGGTCCCTGCCGTCAGATCGGCGATAATGCCCCCGGTCGCGTCGACATAGACCGCTCGATCAACACCCGAAAAGCCGTTGAATATGTCATTACCGCCAAAGCCCTGGAATACATCGTTCCCGGCAGTCCCAGTCAGGGTATTGTCGCCGGCGTCGCCGAGAATGGCGCCGGTCAGGCCCACAAAATAGACCACCGCGCCGCTGGTCGCGGTATTGCCGGCCGCATCGCTCACCCGCGCGGTCAGCGAGTTCTGGCCGTTGTTGAGCGTGACCGTGGTGCTCCAGCTGCCGTTGCCCTGCACGATGGCGGAGCCGATCGCGGTGGTGCCGTCCAGGATGGTGACGGTGGCGCCGGCATCGGCGACGCCGACCGTGCCGGTGATGGTCTGGCTCGCCTGGTTGACCGGTCCGCCCGCGCTGGTGATCGCGACCGCGGG
>NZ_JADPKG010000088.1:0-6692 GCF_023073875.1 Bradyrhizobium sp. 154 | reverse complement strand
GGCCTCGGTCACCGTCGGGCCGGTGGTGCTGAGCGTATAGACCACTGCGCCGCTGGTCGCGGTATTGCCGGCCGCATCGCTCACCCGCGCGGTCAGCGAGTTCTGGCCGTTGTTGAGCGTGACCGTGGTGCTCCAGCTGCCGTTGCTCTGCACGATGGCGGTGCCGATCGCGGTGGTGCCGTCCAGGATGGTGACGGTGGCGCCGGCATCGGCGACGCCGACCGTGCCGGTGATGGTCTGGCTGGCCTGGTTGACCGGTCCGCCCGCGCTGGTGATCGCGACCGCGGGCGCCGTCATGTCCAGGGTGAAAACAACGGGTACGCTTGTGCTAACGTTGGCACTAGCGTCCAAAGCGACGATGCTGTGGTCGCCATCTCCTGCCAGAGTGACTGCCGTGCTCCAAACACCGCCAGAGCCAACGGTCACCGTTCCAATTTGTGTGGTGACACCATTGTAGGTATCGTACAGCGTCACTGTCGTTCCAACGAGGGACGCATCGACAGTTCCGCTGATCGTTTGGCCTCCTTGATTGGTTGGCCCACCTGCATTGGCGATAGTTACAGGTGCCAACGACACCAAGGCGATAGCTTGCGTTGTATCCAAAGTGGGGACGAGCGGTTTTGATGCGGACGCAGAAGCTCCCGTGATGGAAGCGAGAGTCACAAAAAATGGAGTGATCGATCCGCTACCAGCTTGGCCCTTCACGTCGTCCGCAACAACAGTAGTCGGGGCCTCGGTGGGTGATGATGGCGGGCTCCCAGCGAACTTCTGCAGTGATTTTGTATCAACATCTCCTCGCTTGCCGTCGCTAGGTGCCGGAGTGTCTGGAGCGATCTGTTTCCCGATATCGTAGGTCGTTAACACCTGCTGAAAAGCATTGAACTCCTGCGCAACCTGGCTTGGGCTCTTACTGATGGCTTGGGTGGTCACCTCGAAATTGGCCGTTGGCGTGATGGTCATCGATGGACCGTCGCTGGTAACTATCCCGATTGGATCCCCCGCGGTACAAACGCCTTGAAGCAAGTTCGTTGGGACACATTTGAAGACCTGTACGGAATGAACTTGACCGTCTTGCTGATCGGCAACGGAGACCGAGACCTGTCCATCCACTGCATCGACGTTAAGAATGACTGCTGTACCGCGAATTCCAATCACGGCAGTAGGCGTCGCGACTTGCATGTCGCCCGTTTTGGCGACCTGGCCAGCGACGAAACTGGCGGCCCCCTGGACGAGGGTGAACAGCGAATGGTTCGCGCCACTCGTCAGACTGACTAGGGTACCGCTCGCGCTACTCTGCCCCTCATACCCCAATTCGTTCAACATGAAGCGAGCGTTGGCACTCAGGTTGAACGTTGAGCCGTCGATCAGAACGAGGCCGAGAGTAGAGCTGCTTCCAGTCTGCACGATATCGTTCTGATAGACGACGTCCCCGTTATTCGCCTCGATAGTAACGCCGTTGCGAACGATGCTGGCGCTGCCCGTTATGGTGGCGACATGGCCAATCACCTTTCCAGCGGCGGCATTTCCTCCGGCTTGAGCAAAGATTTGATGGCCGGTGAGAGCTTCAACAACCCTTGCATCGAGCAGCGCGCCGTCCGCAGAGCTGAGCGGCGAACGCTTCTCACCGAGAAAGTAATTGGGGATCGTGAGTCGATGGTTAGCATCGGAAATGATGAGATCATGGCCCGAACGTGCATATTCCCCTGAGAACAGGAGACGCGCGTCAGAAATGATGAGCGCGTTGGCTGGGCGAGGCTCAGGGAAGCCAAAGGACTCCGAAGCGACCTCAGATCCGGAAATATCGAACGTTTGATTTAATGGGGTATTCAAATCGGCGCCCCACTCGGAAATTGAAATTAATTAATTTTGTGTTAATAGCACGTCATTAATTAACTGCAAACAGATTGTGCGGTCGGCGCCTGAATCTGTTTGAGGCCCATGATCGTTCGACCCCGGATCAAACGAGAGCGTTAGCACCCGTGCGGAAGGTCCAACTCACATGGTACGATCAAGAGCGTTTCGTCGCCTTGACCTGATCGAGGTGCGGCGTCAGTTGGTGCGCGCGCGCAACCGACATTCCAGTAACCGCGTTATCGTAAGGCGCATCAACGGCCTGCTATGCCGGATTTACCACTTGGATGGCATCGCCCCCAGCCAAAGTGAGCGAATTCGCAAGGCTGTTGAAATCGCGCTCCGAGGCACATCCGAAGGTTAGTTGATCTAAGTCAAGCCCCCCGGATCAGAAAGGTAACCGCTGCCCAAGCTTGTCCTTGCTCAGTGCAAGCAACAGCAGGCCGAGAGCATCGGCGGGCGCGTCACTGATGCAATGGATCGAAAAATATCGGCTCTTGGCACCGGACCGATCCTGGCCATGCCAGCATAGAGTTGCGGACCGCAGTCGCTTGCGCAGATTCGTGCATTCGTCGCTACCCGGATCTCTGTGCATCCCCCCTTGCGGGGCAGTTGCGCAGCGGACGGTTGACCGATGTTAGCACTATTCTGCGGCGTTGAAGCTGGGCTGGCGGTTGCATGCCTGATTGGCAACGTTAGCCTCGATGGCCATCTGAAGCGATGAGGCAGACAGTAGCGCCATAGCCGATCGTTCTTCGGTCAAGCGTCTCTCAATGTACTGCCGTTCAACTTCGGTCAGCGTCGTTTCGAGCAGGCGCACATACCGATCTATGTTCTTCTGATATGTGCGCAAACGGACAATCTTCTCGTCCATCATCTTCCATCCCGGGGAACGATACTTGAAAATATCTCTTGAAGACGTGATTTTAAATATTTTATATCAATGCGTCGGATTTAAAATGGCAGATAAATCTCTGCGGGTCAAGAAGGGTATCTTCGATGAAATCGATCATGCTCACAGTGATAATTCTGTTCGCGATTTCGACCGTCGCGCCGCTCAATTCGTCTCCAGCATTGACTCAGCAAAACACACCCGACAAAGCCAAGGGTGCTAATACGCTTGCTACTAAGTGAGGTCAGTATTTGCTTCTCGCGAGTCCGCAAGCAAACGGCGGGTGGCTGAGCGAAAGTCGTCGATGAAGAAATCCTTGTTGGACAGCACTGATGATGAAATGGCAAGCCAGCGTGGCGCTTCGACCAAGAAGCCGTAGCCTGGATCGAGTAAACCAGAATTTGGTGCAGGCATCAGCGATGCAAGAACCTCTTTCAATCAAAGAGCAATTTGCTGTTGGTTCTCGCATCGAGGTGAGACCATCTGCCGGGCCACGGAGTGAAGGGTTATCGGTGTTTTTGAACCGTCCAATATGCATCAGGTCCGTAGCGGTTCCGTAATTCCGTTATGGGTCTTGGCCGTGTAAAAACGTCTGAGGAGGACGCGGGTTATGAGGTCCGGGACTGGCGTCTCAGGCCGCGATCGCAGCGATGAGCGGCTTGATCCCGACAATGTTCATGGCCCGCGTCAGATTGTAGGCCAAGACGGATAGTGCCATCTCGGCGGCTACTTTCGAAAGCGTTTTGGTCAGGAAGTGTGTCGCTCCCATGCCGGCCTTCATCGTGCCGAACGGATGCTCAACTGTTTCTCAACGCTGGCGCATGGCTTGTGGATTTGCATCAAGGCGCTGCTGCACAGCATCGAGCACGTGCTCATGCTCCCATCGTGTAATCCGCCGCTCCGGCCCTCTCGTGCATTGGGACTCGAGTGAGCAGCTTTGACAGGCCGTGGTCCAGTAGCGCCGCAGCATCTTGCCGTCTTCTTCGTTCGTGTAGCGATATGGCAGCCGCTCTCCAGCTGGGCAGCGATAGGCGTTTTCTTCCGGCAAATAGACAAACTCCTGCACCGAAGCGCCCTTCCGATTTGGCGCCCGACGTTAGGGGCTTGGGCAGAGTCACCGTGATGCCGCCCTCGTGGCACGCAAGGATCTCCGGGCTGTTGAAGTAGCCGCGATCGGCTACAGCCTCGAGCGTTTCCGTCTCCGAGTTCTCCGGTTGAACTTTGAGCTTGTGTATAATTTCCACTGAACGCCGCATAGTGTTGCTCGTGTGGGCCTACTGCTTTGGCTGGTGACGCTCGCCGCAGAGTTGATGTTCATTTGATTTCATGCGTATGGCAGACGGGCCGACCGGCGCCTTTAGCTAGCGCGTAGTGCGCTTGCAGCTTGTCGGTAGCCCGCGCTAGCTCCGCGCCTTCCAAAAGTGTGGACATTCTGACGGTAGAGCTAGACCGCTTTCTCGAACGGTAGGAAGATCAGTATCCGAATCGGCAACGGGAATGCCGCAGCAGGCTCTCGCCTGGCCGATTTTTCTAACTCCAGAACAAAATCGAAAGGGGGAGGTCGGCTTTAGCAAGACGGAGAAGTTACCTCATGTCTCGAGATGAGCCTCTCAGCCCTCGCACAAGAGCCGCCGGTAGCGCGCGGAAAGCTGTCATCTCCAGGAAGCCGAGCGCCCTGAAGCACGGCGCCTTCTCTTCGATCGACTTGATGCCTTGGGAAAGCGCGGACGAGTTCGACCGGTTGCGTCGTCGGCTAATTGAGAAATATTGCCCCGACGGCCCTCTCCAGGAAGAATGCATGGCGAGCATCGCTTTCTTGATGTGGCGCAAGCGTCGGATTCAGAAGAAGCACGAACTCGATCTGGCTGCCGAACTTGATCGTGCAGAAAATGCTGTTCTGTGGCAGCACCCGCAGCCCCTCGCTGATGATTGGCTCGAACACAAGAAACAGCAGGCGGCAAGGCTCAATGAGGCGAATACGCGCTCTCGGCGCGTCCGCGAAGATTACGATGAGCTCTTTAGTTTCAGTACCAGCCTCTATCGCGACCGCGCTGCGTCGACCTTACGGCCCGCAATTGAGATGTTGCCCCCCGAATTCGCCGAACACCTCAAGAAGGCTTGCCCGGAAGGAAACTACGAGACCACTTCTCAATGGATCGTTGCGCTTAAAAGAGAGGTTGACGGCGTATTGCTTCCAATGGTGCGCACGCGTCACCCCACTACAGAAGGCAATCGTTCCGCAGAAGCTGCTGCGAAGGTGCTGAACGAGAAGCGCCTGTTCGCAGACCTTGCCGCCGAAGAACGCATCGAGCGACTGATCGATCAGCAGCTGCACCGGTTCTTTAAATTGCAGGCGGCCGACGAGGTGATGATGCATAAGAGGAAGTCTCCAGTCCGCATGATTGAAGCATCAATCAACTCCGCAAACGAGCCCGAGGCTCAAGGCTGAAGCTGGCATGCCCCGACGGCAGGTGCTCACCGAGCGCAAATTCGCTGCTTGATTTTGCGAGTATCGAGAAAGGATTCGCGGGGTACGAGCAATTTCGCAAATCGATCCCCGTAAGTACCTGAAGTAATTGGAGGTAGTTTTTTGAGGGTTCTTTTGGAAAGGGCGGCGGGCATGGGTCGACCGTCCTCCCGCAGCTCAAAACAAAACCGCCGCCGGCCGGGGTGTCCGGAACGGCGGCGGTCGTTGATAGAGCCAGGCTGCGCTCAGCCAAGCGCTCTCGAATTACCGAACGTACCAGTATCCCCACCAGCGCTGGGACACGGGCCGTGCGTGCGCCTTCATGGCCGCGACTTCCTCGACCGGGCGAAGCTGGGGACCATAGATCGCGGGCGGGTAGACATCATCCCACAGCACAACTCCGCCTTGGACGAAAGCCGCCCGATGATGCGCCGGACCAAGCGCGAGCTCGGCGGCTGGCGCCACGGATGCGGTCAAGGTGAGGCCAAGAGCAGACAGGGCAATGGATGGAATAAGCACGCGGAAGTTCATTGGATTGAATCCCTTCGAAATGCGATGCGAAATAATGCACGGCTCCCGGACGGTTGCAAGGGCATCGGCCGACCGATCGGCCCGAAATTCCCGTTGCGGGAAGCGGGGTCTGCGCGAATCGCTCCTGCTCGACGATCAAAGCCTCGGGCCCGCAAGCTCGCAAGAGCATCTCTATATAGAGTGGGATCGTTGCCGGCCGAAACGAGAGGTGGGGGTGGATGATCGGACACGGCATTGCCTTGCATGCACACAAGAAGTCAAGGTGTGAGCAATCTTTCGGCGCCGGGAGTCATCGAAAATCATGATGTCGACACACCGCTCGGTCTTGATGTGTCCCCGGACTATCCGGGACGACTCTCCATGGCTTCTGCATTTGTCTCCGCTTCCATTTTTGGCGCTGGCCTCATCTTGGGATATGCGCTGCGTGCTTGGCGCGTCCAGCGAAGGGCTGCAAGCTCCGGTGAGACCTCGACTCCCACCTCAACATTCGGCCATGCCCGACGAGCCTTTTAGGCACCGTCCGGCTCGCCGGCAGGCACTCGGGGTTCTCACTGAAGCGAATGGGGGCATGACGAGATGAGTGAACCCAAGAAGGACGCTCCGCGGCGATACATCGTAGATGGCGCGGGACAGCGTGTTCTCGTCGGCCTGACGATTTCGGAGACGCTAGAGTTCGAAACGTTGGACAATCCGGATGCGCGATTGCGCGCCGGTTTGCCTGATCAGGAGCCTCATCTGCAGCAGAACGAGCACGGCGCGCGTTGGCTGGAGCTCTACGTCAAGCATGAGCGAGCCTGGAACGATTGGATGGCCGAGACGCGTGCCCAGCCGCAGAAGCCCTGCCTGCTCAACTAGTCGTCCGTGAAGAACCTCCAAGCGGTTGATCAAGAATCAGTTTTCGGGGCGAGAAGGTCTTGGGGATTGCAAACTTTCGGGCTTTGACGGCCCAAA
>NZ_JADPKG010000119.1:0-17796 GCF_023073875.1 Bradyrhizobium sp. 154 | reverse complement strand
AACCACAGACCCCATCAGGCCTTGGCAGGACAAACTCCCAAGGCCTTCGCCGCTACCAAGACCACCGCGATCCAATCAGCGAATTATTGAACATCGACAATTGCGAGGAGCCCTTGCGACGAAGCAATCCAGACTGCGATTGTTGAAAGATTCTGGATTGCTTCGCTCGCAATGCGGGAGTGTGTAGCTACTGTCCGCCCAACAGGCTCAGCACAAACCGGCTGCCCACGATGAACAGATAGCAGCCGAACGCGACTTCCAGCGTTCGCTTCGACATCGCATGGGCGGCTCTTACACCAAGCGGCGCGGTGACGAGGCTCATCGGCATCACCAGCGCGGCGCCGATCAGCGAGACGTAGCCGAGCGCGAACGGAACTTGCAGCGCTACGATGGCCGGATAGGTCGCCGCGGCCGGCCAGCCAGCATAGACGTAGCCGAGCGCGCCGGGGATCGAGATCAGCACGGCGAGCGCCGATGAGGTCGCGACCGCCTGATGGATCGGACGGCCGTAGAACGTCATCAGCAGGTTGGAGAACAGGCCGCCGCCGATGCCCATCAGCGTCGAGAGGATGCCGACGCAGAAGCCGTAGACCCGCATCAACCCGCCCTTCGGCAGATCGCCGCCGAGCTTCCAGCTCTCGCGCGCGAAGACGAGCCTCGCCGCAGCGGCGTAGGCGACGCAGACGAACACGATCTTGAACAGCCGCTCCGGCGCGTAGCGCGCCACCACGCTGCCGGCGACGACGCCAATGACGATTGGCAGCCACCAGAGGCGCAGGATCGCCATGTCGACCGCGCCGCGCCGGTAATGCGCCTGGAACGAGCGAAGCGAGGTCGGGATGATGATCGCTAGCGAGGTGCCGATGCAGAGCGGCATCCGCACCTCTAGCGGCACGCCGACGATGCGGAAGCATTCGTAGAGCACCGGCACGAGGATCGCGCCGCCGCCGATGCCGAACACGCCGGCCAGGAATCCCGAGAGTGCGCCGGTTGCAATCAGCAACAGCACGAGCTCGATGATCTCCTTGATATCAAGACCTGCAATCACCCCTGACCTGCTCCGGCATCGACCCCGAAACCTCCGCTCGGATCGGCTGCTGGCCCAGCTGTAGAAGATCTGATTTGTCCGGTCGACACGCCGCGCCTGCCGCCTCGGGTGGGATGCAGGACGCGCATATCCGCCATCGCGCGGAAAGTCGGTGCGCACGGCAGAATTGGACATGCCTTGTGGTTCGCCCGAGGTGCTTCCGGCGTCATGAACTGGCTGGCTCGAGCGCGATTCAAACCAGCATCGCTTAGAGGCGTTCCAACAGTGATTTCAATGGACCGCGCCGACGCCCGCAAAGGATGAACGAAGATCCGATGTTTCGTTGGTAGGCCTTCGCTCTGGTATACCAAGCCTCTGATTGGCCTTGTTTCATCAAGGCTCTAGAGCTGAACTCGCGTTCGATTTATGGCCATTTGGTGATTGCGCAGGCGAAATCGACTCCGTAAATAGAGCCGACCTTTCCGATCCCCACGCGCCCTTCTGTTGGGCCGCAATAAACATCAAAGCCCATGACCGCACGGATCGAACGACCGCTCTCGCCACACATGCAAGTCTACCGCTGGACGCTGACGATGGCGCTGTCCATCGTCCATCGCGGCACCGGTATCGCCCTCTATGTCGGAACCCTGCTGCTGGTCTGGTGGCTGGTTGCCGCAGCCTCCGGTCCGGCCGCCTACGGCCATGTCCAGGCCTTCGCCGGCAGCATCATCGGCCGGCTGATCGTGTTCGGCTACACCTGGGCGCTGATGCATCATATGCTCAGCGGCATCCGGCATTTCGTGTGGGACCTCGGCTACGGCTTCAAGCACAATGAGCGGGAAGCGCTGACCTGGGGCGCCCTGATCGGCGGCATCGCTCTCACGGTGCTGATCTGGATCATCGCCTATGCGATTGGAGGCGGCCGATGAGTTTTGACGAATCCCACGGCTCGCCGCAGCGTCCCTCGATGCGCACCCCGCTTGGCCGCGTCCGCAATCTCGGCGCCGCGCATTCGGGCACGTCCGATTTCTGGCGCCAGCGCATCACCGGCGTCGCGATGACGCTGCTGATGATCCCGGTGCTGGTGATCATCATGATGCTGCTCGGCCGCAACCAGGTCGGCGCTGCGCAGATTCTCAGCTCCATTCCTGTCGCGGTGATCCTGCTCCTCTTCATCATCGCCAGCGCCTGGCACATGAAGATCGGCATGCAGGTGGTGATCGAGGACTACGTCCATAACGAGAAGCTGAAGCTCACCGCCATCATGCTCAACAACTTCTTCTCGGTCGCCGTGGCGCTCGCCTCGACCTACGCGATCCTGAAACTGTCATCCGGAGTGTAACCCATGGCCACCACAACGAATGGCTCGGGCAAGGGCGCTCCCGCCACCAACGGCAAAGCCTATCCGATCGAAGACCACACCTATGACGTCGTCGTGGTCGGCGCCGGCGGCGCGGGCCTGCGCGCCGTGGTCGGCTGCAGCGAAGCCGGCCTGCGCACCGCCTGCATCACAAAAGTGTTTCCCACCCGCTCGCACACGGTCGCTGCGCAGGGCGGCATCTCCGCCTCGCTCGGCAACATGCACAAGGACGACTGGCGCTGGCACATGTACGACACCGTCAAGGGGTCGGATTGGCTCGGTGACCAGGACGCGATCGAATACATGGTGCGCAACGCGCCCGAAGCGGTCTACGAGCTCGAGCATTGGGGCGTGCCGTTCTCACGCACCGAGGACGGCAAGATCTACCAGCGCCCGTTCGGCGGCATGACGACCGAGTTCGGCAAGGCCCAGGCGCAGCGCACCTGCGCCGCCGCCGACCGCACCGGCCACGCCATGCTCCACACGATGTACGGCCAGTCGCTGCGCCACGCGGCCGAGTTCTTCATCGAGTTCTTCGCCATCGACCTGATCATGGACGACCAGGGCACCTGCCGCGGCGTCATCGCGCTCAAGCTCGACGACGGCACGCTGCACCGCTTCCGCGCCCAGACCACGATCCTGGCCACCGGCGGCTATGGCCGCGCCTATGCCTCCTGCACCTCGGCGCATACCTGCACCGGCGATGGCGGCGGCATGGTGCTGCGCGCCGGCCTGCCGATGCAGGACATGGAGTTCGTCCAATTCCACCCGACCGGCATCTACGGATCGGGCTGTCTCGTCACTGAGGGCGCGCGCGGCGAAGGCGGCTATCTCGTTAACTTCGAGGGCGAGCGCTTCATGGAGCGCTATGCGCCGTCGGCCAAGGATCTCGCCTCACGTGACGTCGTCTCGCGCGCAATGACCATCGAGATCCGCGAAGGGCGCGGCGTCGGCAAGAAGAAGGACCACATCTTCCTGCACCTCGACCATCTCGATCCCGGGGTGCTGGCCGAACGGCTGCCGGGCATCTCCGAATCCGCGAAGATCTTCGCCAATGTCGACGTGACGCGCGAGCCGATCCCGATCGTGCCGACCGTGCACTACAACATGGGCGGCATCCCCACGAACTATCACGGCGAGGTGCTGACCAAGAAGGATGGCGATGACAACGCCATCATCCCGGGCCTGATGGCGATCGGTGAAGCCGCCTGCGTCTCCGTGCACGGCGCCAACCGCCTCGGCTCCAACTCGCTGATCGATCTCGTCGTGTTTGGCCGCGCCGCGGCGCTCCGCCTCGCCGAGAAGCTCACGCCCAACGCCAAGCAGCCCGAGCTGCCGGCGAACTCGGCTGACCTCGCGCTCGGCCGGCTCGATCATTACCGCTACGCCTCCGGCGGTACGCCGACGGCGAAGCTGCGTGAAGGCATGCAGCACGTGATGCAGAACAATTGCGCGGTGTTCCGCACCGGCGAGGTGTTGAGCGAAGGCCAGAACCTGATCCAGAAGGTCCACAGCGGCATCACCGACATCGCGGTGTCCGACCGCTCGCTGGTGTGGAATTCGGACCTCGTCGAGACGCTCGAATTCGACAATCTGATCTCGCAGGCGGTGGTGACGATGAACTCGGCCGCCAACCGCACCGAGAGCCGCGGCGCTCATGCGCGCGAGGATTTCTCCGAACGCGACGACAAGAACTGGATGAAGCACACGCTGGCCTGGCTGGACGAATCCGGCAAGGTCAAGATCGAGTACCGCCCCGTTCACAACTACACCATGACCAACGACGTGCAGTACATCCCGCCGAAGGCGCGCGTGTATTGATCATTGCTTGTCATTGCCGGGCAAAAGGCGCGAAGCGTCGTCTTCAAACCTGATGACCCGGCGATCCATCCTTTAAAGATGGATGCGCGGGTCGAGCCCGCGCATGACGGAAGAAACCAGAGGCAGGACTTATGGTTGAATTCGCACTTCCGAAGAACTCCAAGATCACTGGCGGCAAGACCTGGCCGAAGCCCGCGGGGGCCACCGAGCTCCGCGAGTTCAGGGTCTATCGCTGGAATCCGGACGACGGCAAGAATCCGAGCGTCGACACCTATTACGTCGACACCAATGATTGCGGTCCGATGGTGCTGGACGGCCTGATCTGGATCAAGAACCACATCGATCCGTCGCTGACCTTCCGCCGCTCCTGCCGCGAAGGCGTCTGCGGCTCCTGCGCCATGAACATCGACGGCCAGAACACGCTGGCCTGCACCCGCTCGATGCACGACGTGAAGGACGGCGCGGTGAAGATCAACCCGCTGCCGCATCAGCCGGTCGTCAAGGACCTCGTTCCCGACCTCACCAATTTCTACGCGCAGTACGCCTCGGTCGAGCCGTGGCTGAAGACGACCTCGCCGACGCCGCAGAAGGAATGGCGCCAGAGCCACGAGGATCGCGAGAAGCTTGACGGCCTCTACGAGTGCATCCTGTGTGCCTGCTGCTCGACCTCCTGCCCGAGCTATTGGTGGAACAGCGAGCGCTATCTCGGCCCCGCCGCGCTGCTTCAGGCCAACCGCTGGGTGTCCGATTCGCGCGATGAAGCGACCGGCGAGCGGCTCGACAATCTCGAGGATCCATTCCGCCTCTATCGCTGCCACACCATCATGAACTGCGCCAAGGCCTGCCCGAAGGGCCTGAACCCCGCGGAAGCCATCGCCGAGCTCAAGCTCAAGATGGTCGAGCGCCAGATCTGAGTCGAAATTGATGGTCCCGCCCCGGCCGGGCTGGCCGGGGTATGCTGCGATCGCACGCAATTCGAGGAGAATTTTCTTCAGCCCGCTGCGCGCGCAAATTTTCGGTCCACAACCAAAGGTTCCAGCAGAAGCTGCTTCCTTCCCTGCGCGTGATTCAGTTAAGCTCCGGCCAGGGACGGAGCGACTGTGCAGAGGGCGCAACGCAATTCGCTGAAACTGTTGCAGTGGATGATGGCGGCATCCCTGGCGCTGCCGATTGCGCTGTTCGCCATCGCCGCCACGATCTCCTACACATCGACGAATGACATCGCCGACCGCGAGATCGAGCGCACCCTCGACGTCGCGCATGAGCATGCGCTCAAGGTATTTGAAACCATCGACCGCAGCCTTGCCGAGCTCAACGAGGTCGTGCGCAGCCTTTCCGACGAAACCATCCGCGCGCGCGAACCGGCTTTGCACCGTCGCCTGAAGCGGCTGACCGATTCGCTGCCGCAGCTGAAATCGGCCTGGATCTTCGATGCGGACGGAAAAGCGCTGGTCAACAGCCTCGTCTCGCCGCCGCCGGAGCTGAGCTTTGCGGACCGCGACTACTTCTATGCCCACGTCGACCAGAGCATCGGCACCTTCATCGGCACGGCGCTGACGCCACGCCCGCCCTATCAGGGCGCCCGCTTCTTCGGCGTGAGCCGGCGCCGCGATGCCGATGACGGCCGCTTCATCGGCGTGATCCAGGCCTCGGTCCTGCCGGAATATTTCGAGAGCTTTTATGCCAGGATCGGCTCCGATCCCGGCAGCTTCTTCGCAATGGGACGCACGGACGGCGCACTGCTCGCGCATTTCCCGCGGCTCGACCACGACCTGCGGCTCGATCCGGGTGGCCCGGTTGGCCAAAAGATCGCGACAAGCCCCGAGCACGGCCTCATGACCATCGCCTGGCCGTTGGACGGGATTGAGCGCCGCATCGGCTACCGGCGCATCGCCGAATATCCGATCTATGTCAGCGCCGGGCTCGAAAGCTCGGCCATCCGGGCACGCTGGTTCGCCACCATGGGCCAGCATCTGGTGTTCGGCATTCCCGCGACGGCGCTGCTCTTCCTGCTGCTCGCCTTCGCGTTCCGCCGCACCCAGCATCTCCAGGCCGAGGCCGCAGCGCGGCGAGAAGCCGAGGACGCGCTCAAGCACAGTCAGCGCCTGGAGGCGCTCGGGCAGCTCACCGGCGGCGTCGCGCACGACTTCAACAATCTGCTGACGGTGATCCGCGCCTCGGTCGACCTGCTGAATCGCCCGCAACTGACCGAGGAGCGGCGGCAGCGCTACATCACGGCCATCGCGGACGCAGTTGCGCGCGCCGCCAAGCTGACCTCGCAGCTCCTCGCCTTCGCGCGGCGCCAGACCCTGAAGCCGGAAGTGTTTGATGTCGGACAGCGGATGCAGTCGCTGCATGACATGCTGGCAACGCTGCTCGGGCCCGCCATCGAGATCGTCACGCGGCTGCCGGCCGAACCCTGCCTCGTCAACGCCGATGCCGGCCAGTTCGAGACGGCGCTGATCAACATGGCGACCAATGCGCGCGATGCCATGCAGGGAAAGGGCAGGATCACCTTCGAGGTCGAGGCCGCGACGACCATTCCGGATACGCTGGCCCCCGGCGCCCATGGCTACATAAGCGTCACCGTCCGCGACACCGGGATCGGCATTCCTGCGGCGCGGCTCGGGCGCATCTTCGAGCCGTTCTTCACCACCAAGCAGGTCGGCCACGGCACCGGTCTCGGCCTGTCCCAGGTGTTCGGTTTCGCCCGGCAATCCGGCGGCGAGGTGACGGTCACGAGCGAGGTGGGACAAGGCAGCACCTTCTCGCTCTATCTGCCGCGCGTGCCGCTGGAGCTGCGGCCGCAGCGGCAGGCGCCGAGCACGGCGCCGGCGGTGGCCGGCAGCGGCATGTCGGTGCTGGTGGTCGAGGACAACATCGAGCTCGCCAATTTTGCCGCCGACGGGCTGACCGAGCTCGGTTACAGCATCACGCTGGTCGACAATGCGACCGATGCGCTTGCCGAGCTCGTCGTGGACGCCGATCGTTTCGACGTCGTGTTCTCGGACGTGGTGATGCCTGGGATGACCGGGCTCGACCTGGCGCAGGCGGTCCGCGACCGTGGCATCTGCGTGCCGGTCGTGCTGACCACGGGCTACAGCCAGGCTCTATCCCAGGATGGCGCCGCCGAGTTCGATCTCGTGCAGAAGCCCTATTCGATCGAAGAATTGTCGCGCGTGCTCCACCGGACCGCCCGGCTGCGGCGCGTCCGGGACGGCGCCGCCGAATGAACCGGCGCTCGGAACCCAAGGGAACCGTTTGATTTCCTTTGCGTTGTCCGCCCATGCACAAGCCGGCCACGAAACGCGAACAGGGCAAGAATCCGTCCATTGTCGAGATCAAAGGCGAGAACGGCGATGACGTGGCGCCGCCGCCGCCCGAACTGCTCGAACCGGACCCCGAACTGTCGCCCGAAGAAGCCGAGCAGGCCCGCAAGGACTATCTGCTGACGCGCTTCTGGATCAGCGCGCGCGGCTTCTGGGGCCGTAACGGCGATCCCATGGCCTGGCCGTTCTCGATCGGCCTCGGCATGCTGATCGTCCTGACCGTCGGCTTCCAATACGGCATCAACGTCTGGAATCGCGCGATCTTCGACGCCATCGAGAAGCGCGATGCGACGAGCGTCTTCCATCTCACGGCGCTGTTCTTCCCGCTCGCAATCGGCAGCATCGTGCTCGGCGTCGCCCAGGTGTTCGCGCGGATGAGCATCCAGCGGCGCTGGCGAGCCTGGCTCACGAGCAGCGTGCTGACGCGCTGGCTCGCCAACGGCCGCTATTATCAGCTTAACCTCGTCGGCGGCGACCACAAGAATCCCGAATACCGCATCGCCGAGGATCTGCGCATTGCGACCGACTCGCCGGTCGATTTCCTCGCCGGCGTCACGTCCGCGCTGCTGTCGGCCGTGACCTTCATCATCGTGCTCTGGACCATCGGCGGCGCACTCACCGTCAGGCTCGGCGGCTTAAGCCTCACCATTCCCGGCTTCCTGGTGATCGCCGCGATCCTCTACGCCGCGATCGCCTCCAGCTCGATCCTGGTGATCGGCCGCCGCTTCGTGCAGGTCTCCGAGGACAAGAACCAGGCCGAAGCCGATTTCCGCTACACGCTGACGCGCGTGCGCGAACATGGCGAGAGCATCGCGCTGCTCGGCGGCGAACAGGAGGAGCGCGACGGCATCGACCGCAATTTCACCAGCGTACTTCGGCAATGGGCGCGCCTGGCCGGACAGCACATGCGGACGACGCTTGTCTCGCAGGGCTCCAGCCTCGTCGCGCCCGTGGTCCCCCTCCTGCTCTGTGCGCCAAAATTCCTCGACGGCAGCATGACGCTGGGACAGGTCATGCAGGCGGCCTCCGCCTTCACCATCGTGCAGAGCGCGTTCGGCTGGCTGGTCGACAATTATCCGCGACTCGCCGACTGGAACGCCTGCGCGCGGCGCATCGCCTCACTGATGATGTCGCTCGATGGTCTCGAACGTGCCGAGCAAGGCGATGGGCTTGGCCGCATCAAGCGCGGCGAGACCAGCAATGACGCCATGCTGGAGTTGAAAGACCTTTCTGTCACGCTGGACGACGGCACCGCCGTGGTCGGCGAGACAGAGGTGGTGATCGAGCCGGGCGAGCGGCTTCTGGTCGCCGGCGAATCCGGCACCGGCAAGAGCACGCTGGTGCGCGCCATTGCGGGGTTATGGCCGTGGGGCGGCGGCAGCGTCAATTTCCATCCCGACCGGCGGCTGTTCATGCTGCCGCAGCGGCCCTACGTACCCTCGGGATCGTTGCGCCGCGCGGTGGCCTATCCCGGCGCCGCTGACGATTGGACGATCGAGGAGATCGGCAAGGCCCTGCGCAAGGTCGGCCTCGATCACCTCAAGGACAAGATCGAGGAGGAGGCGCCATGGGACCAGACGCTATCAGGCGGCGAGAAGCAGCGCCTCGCATTTGCGCGGCTGCTGCTGCACAGTCCCGACATCATCGTGCTCGATGAGGCCACATCCGCGCTCGACGAGAAGAGCCAGGACAAGATGATGAAGATGGTCACCGACGAGCTGCCGAAGGCGACCATCGTCAGCGTCGCACATCGCGCCGAGCTGGAGGCTTTCCACAGCCGCAAGATTGTGCTGGAGCGCCGCAAGGGCGGCGCCAAGCTCGTCAGCGACGTCGAACTAATCCCGCGCAAGGGCAAGCGCAGGCTGCTCGGCCGCTTCCTGCGCCAGCGCATGGCCCCGCCGAAGAAGGCGGCGTGACTCTCTTTGCGCCGTCCCGGCCGTTATGACCCGCATCGAGCGTTGGAGTCCCTCGCAAAACCGGCTATGCATGCGCCGCTTGCAATAAGGACCGCCTGCTTGACGACCGACAACGCCCCTTCGTCCGCGCCGTTCGGCGCGTTTGCGCCGAACGCGGCGCAGGCCGCTCTCATTCGCCTGGCCCAACAGTCCGGGCTGAAGCGCGGCGCATTCCGGCCCTGGATGTCGCGGCTGGTCAATCTGCTGCGCGGCGGCCCGGTCGACGTGCAATATCAGGGCGCTTCGTTCCGCTTCTATCACCAGGGCAGCGCGACCGAGCGCGGTGCGCTGTTCAATCCCGACTACAATCTCGACGAGCTCGATTTCCTGCGTGAGCACACCCCGGCGGGCGGCACATTCGTCGACGTCGGCGCCAATGTCGGCACGTTTGCGCTGGTGATGGCGCGGCAGGTCGGCACCACAGGCAAGGTCGTGGCGATCGAGCCGCATCCGACGACGTTTGCGCGGCTCGCGTTCAATCACGCCGCATCGAACGCGATGCAGGTGCGCCTGGTGCAGGCCGCTGCCGGTGACAGCGACGGCGAGCTGATGATCGAGAGCGGCGGCGGTAATCTCGGTGCCACGCACGTCGTCACCGGCACGGCGAGCGCTGATGCGATCAAGGTCCCCTCGCTGCGCCTGACCCGTATCCTCGACGAGGCCGGCGTCACGCAGATCGATTCGCTCAAGATCGATGTCGAAGGCTTCGAGGACCGCGTGCTGATCCGCTTCTTCCGCGACGCGCCGCCATCGCTGTGGCCCCGCGCCGTGGTGATCGAACACCTGTCACAAAACGAATGGCAGCAGGATTGTATTGCCGACATGGTGGCGCGCGGCTTTGCCATCGCGCGCAAGACGCGCAGCAATACGTTCCTGTCGCGCTGACAGGGACGAACAACGGAGGTTGCGATGCTGGATCACATGGGATTCTCGGTCTCCGACTATGAGCGCGCCAAGGCGTTCTACGCCAAGGCGCTGGCGCCGCTCGGTTACAGCCTGATCATGGAAGTGACGGCAGAGCAAACCGGGCACGCCGCAGCCGCAGGGTTCGGCGCCGACGGCAAGCCGGATTTCTGGTTCGGCGGCGAAGGCGCGATGAACAAGCCGGTGCACATCGCGATCGCAGCCAAGGACCGCGCCACGGTGGACGCGTTCTACAAGGCGGCGATAGCGGCGGGCGGACGCGACAACGGGCCGCCCGGCATCCGCCCGCATTATCATGCGAACTATTACGGCGCCTTCGTGCTCGATCCCGACGGGCACAACATCGAGGCCGTCTGCCACGCACCGGAATAAGCCGCGCTCCATACCCCGCGAACAGGGAACATCGGCACGGCATCATCGTTATCGTTCTCTGGGCCATTGATCACGAAGGTGCCGATGCCAATCGAGCCGCCAGAGATTCCACCGACAACACCGGGCACTCCAACCGAGCCGCCTCCTGGAATTCCGCCGGGCAATCCGCAGCCCGACATCACGCCGCCGATGCGCGAGCCCGGCGAAACACCGCGGCCGGATGAATTGCCCGGCCATGTTCCCGAAGAGATTCCACGACGCGGGCCGAACGGACCGCTCACGCCCAATCCCGCAACGGACGCGCGTTCGCCGGGAGATCCCACATGAGGCGAGCGATCACATGCGGGGCGATTGCAACCTGCGTCTGAATGCGCAATGAACGTCGTCATAATGAAGTTATTTGCGTGCAGAAATAAATCGGGCCCCGACCGCTTGGCCCGCCACATTCCGGCCTAACGCGTAGCTGTTCATCCCAACACTTCGTCAAAGAACCTTCCGGGGAAGTTCACCACCATGACCAACCTTCGTCTCGTGCTGCTTGCAACGACGGCTCTGACCGCGATGCAATTCGCAAGCTCCGCATCGCATGCGCAAAGTGCGCCGCCGCTCGTCGTCGCGCAGGCCCAGCCACAAGAGACTGGCCCTGACGGAAAACCGAAGCAGCCTCCGAAGGGACCGCCAGCGGCCGCGCCGCCTGCAGCGCCCGCGCGCCCGGCCGCACCGCCGCCCGCGGCTGCACCGCCCCATCCACCCGCCGCGCCGCCGCCCGCCGCCGCACCGCCGCGCCCGACAGCGCCGCCTCCGCCTCCACCTGCGGCCCGTCCGGCTCCGCCGCCGCCACCTCCGCCGCCTGCCGCACCGAAGCAGCCTTCGCCGCCGCCGGCTGCGGCGCCACAGCAGCATGCGCCGACACCGCCCCCTCCGGCACCGCCTGCAGCACGTCCGGCTCCCACGCCGCCTCCCGCCGCAGCTCCGCAGCAGCATGCGCCGACGCCACCGCCGCCTGCAGCTCGCCCGACACCAACGCCGCCTCCTGCCGCGCAGCCGCATACGCCGCCTCCGGCACCGTCCGGCGCACGCCCGGCGCCGACGCCACCGGCCCCGCCCGCAGCAGCGCCTCAAGGCCGCCCGACGGCGACGCCTTCGCCTTCGCCCGCAGCGCCGCCGGCACGACCTGGCGCGCCTGCCCCGACCGCCGCGCCTGCACCGACTGCGTCACCAGCCCCGACGCCTGCGCCGACCGCGACGCCGGCTCCCGGGAGCACGCCCGGCGCGCCGCCGGCTGGACGCCCGGGTGCGCCGCCGCCGGGACGCCCGGGCGCGCCACCGGCTGCAGGATCGCCAGCTCCCGGCGCAACGCCCGCTCCAACGGCGACACCGTCACCAGGCGCCGGCACCCCGACGCCGCTGCCCGGACGTCCCGGTGCAGCATCGACGCCTGCTCCCGGCGCAACACCAGCCCCGGGCGCGACACCAACGCCTGGCCCTCAGGGCGGTACGCCGCCTGCGGGTGCGCCCGCTGCCGGAGCTCCGCCCGCGTCGCCGCAAGCCGGCGCCCCGGCCCGGCCGCCGGCGCCTCCCGCCGGTGCCGCGGCACCAAGTGTCGTCCCTGGCACGGCAGCCGCAGCACCACCGCCGAACCGGGCGCAATACGCTCCGCCCACGGTTGCGCCGGCCTTCCGGGCCGCGCCCACCGTAGCAGCACCATTGCCGCCTCCGCCGCGTCCGCCGCAGCGTGACCTGACGCCGCTCGCGATCGGCGCAGGCGTGGTGGCCGGCGTCGCGATCGGCGCCACCATCGCCGACCTCCACAACCAGCGGCGTGAGGTCGTCGAAGGCGGCCGTACCGTCTATACCGAGCCGGATCGCATCATCATCCGCGATCCGGGCGGGCAGGCCTATGTCCGCGGCAACGATCTCTATCGCTTCCGCTACGGCGCCCGCGACATCCGCACCGACACAGTCGGCGGCGAAACCCGCACCGTCGTGGTCCGCCCTGACGGCAGCGAGGTGATCACCGTGGTCGGTGCGGACGGTTCGCTGCTGCGCCGAATCCGCAGGGATCCCGGCGGGCGCGAGATCGTCATCATCGACAACAGCTACCGGGATCCGCGCGCGATCGGCGGGTTCTATGTCGACGTGCCGCCGCCGGTGGTCAACATTCCCTATGATCGCTACATCGTCGATGCCCAGGAGGCGTCGCCGGACGTGATCTACGCGACCATGCAGGCACCGCCGGTGCAGCGGATCGATCGGCGTTACTCGCTCGACGAGATCCGCTACAGCCCCAATGTTCGCATGCAGATGCCGAGCATCGACGTCAACACGATCAACTTCGAGACCGGATCGTGGACCATCCCGCCGGACCAGGCGGCACGGCTGCAGGTGATCGCCGACGGCCTCAACCAGGCGATTCAGCGCAACCCGCGCGAGGTGTTCCTGATCGAGGGACATACTGACGCGGTCGGCAACGAGGTCGACAATCTATCGCTGTCGGACCGCCGCGCGCAGTCGGCGGCCGAATTGCTGACGCAGCAATTCGGTGTGCCCGCGGAGAACCTGACGTCGCAAGGCTACGGCGAGCAGTATCTGAAGGAGCAGACGCAAGGGCCGAGCCTGATCAACCGGCGCGTCACCATCCGCCGCATCACACCGCTGCTCAATGGCGGCCAGGCCTCGCTGCCGCCGCCCCCGCCCGGCACCGCGCCGCCGCGCTGAGACGAAGCATACGAACGCAAATGGCCGGGAGCGATCCCGGCCATTTTTGTTTGGACAGCATCGCCGCTACGGCCGAGCGGCCAGCCCAAGCGCGTCGACCATGAGGCGAAAGACCTCGGTATTGTCCATCGAACCGCGCACACCATCGTTGCCTGGCCCTGCCGCCGTGAGGATGACGTCCTCACCCGAATGCACACTGGCGCCGATCATCGCCGGCAGATTGCCCGGGCGCAGCACGACGCCTGGAACATCCTTGTATTTGTCGTTGGCCTTGAAGGTCCCGTCCTCGCCACCCTTCACGGTCGGCTCGTTGGGATTGTCGAGCTTCGGGCGGAACGTCTCGTAATGGTCCGGCAGACTGGCCGAGAAGATGGCGAGCCGCCGGCTCACGTCCACGCGTGCCGGATAGCCCTCCGCATCCGCAGCCGGATAATTGGGAAATCCGGCCTGCTCGTAGACGCCGACGCGCTCGCGCAGCGGCACGTTGGCCGCAGTGCCCATGTCATCATTCACCGTACCGACGAGGCTGTTGGGATGATTGTGGTCCGCCACCACCAGAATGAGGGTGTCGTCGCCACGCGCATGCGCCCATTCACGTGTCTGGCGCACAGCATTGTCGAGCATGATCGTGTCGTAGACGGCTCGCTCCATGTCGAGCAAATGCGCGTATTTGTCGATCATCCCGGACTCGACCATCAGGAAGAAACCGGCCTCATTCCGCGACAAGAGTTTCAGCGCCGCCTGCACCTGCTCGGTCAGGTCGGGCTGCTCGGGGAATTTCCTGACGCCGCCGCCCTTCAGGAATTTGCGGTCCAGTGCGCCGTCCATGTTTCCCGTGGCGAAGAGGCCGAGCAGCTTGCCCGTCTCCGGCTTGGCCGCGAAAGCGCCGAGCTCACGCGCGGTCGTCGCCACCTGATAGCCTGCATCGCGAAACTTCGCGATGTAATCGGTCTCGTCCTTGCGTTTCGAGCCGGCGGCGGATTTCGGCAGAAAATTTGCGCTGCCGCCGCCCATCAGCACATCCGGCTTCGCCGCGAAGAATTGCTCGACGATCTCGTCATAGGCGGCGCGCCGGCGGGTGTGCGCAAGCATCGCCGCCGGCGTCGCGTCCTCGATCTCGGTATTGGTGACGATACCGATCGCCATGTCGAGCCGCCTCCTGGCGAGGCTCGTGATCGTTTCGACCCGGGGATCGTCAAACGGGCTTGCGGTGCGATCCGCATAGACGCCCAAAGCGTTGACGGCGCTCTTGTGCCCGGTCGCATAAGCGCTGGCCGAATTCGCGGAGTCCGTGATGATCGAGTCCGAGCCCGCAGTCGCCACCAGTGCCATGTGAGGCATGTCGTCGATGGCGAGCTTGCCGGGGCTTTTGCCCTCCGAAATGCCCTTGGACAGGATGCGGGCTGCGACCCGATGGGCCGGCGACATACCATCACCGATGAACAGGATGACGTTCTTCGCCTTGCGCGGACCCGTGTCGTAGACCGTCCATGTGACGCTGCGCTGGCGCGTGCCGTCGCTCACGTCCACAGCAATGCTGCCGGGCGTGGTCAGTGTAACGTCGCGCAGGACGAGGGCCGACTGTTCCTTGCCGTCCTCGCGATCGACGAAAGTCCCGGAGCGGCCGAACGCGATTGCGTAATCTGCGCCGTTCACCGTCACCTTCAACTTGGCCGGGTCAACCGGCCCGGGGAGTTCGACCTTAAAATCGAATTGAGCTCCGGCCAGGATCTCGGCACGATCAATCGGATAGATCGTCTGCGCCGACACTGGCGTTGTCCAAAGAAGGACGATGAGAGAGGCGACGGCCGACTGCTTGACCATGTTCGATGCTCCGCGCTGCCCATTCCGGGGAAGCAAGGAGCCTAGCGGCCGTCAATGACACCGTCATTATGTCGTGCATCGCCCGATTGGGGCGACAAAGGGCTCAATCCTTGTCGCTCTCCAGCCGGAAGATCTGCGAGCCTTCGCTACCCGACAGCAGCCCGGTGTCGCTGTAGAGTTTTAGCTTGGTGCGCGTGTCGGCGATGTCGAGGTTGCGCATGGTGAGCTGGCCGATTCGGTCGGCCGGCGTGAAGGCTGCGTCCTCGACTTTCTCCATGCTGAGCCGCTCGGGCGCGTAGGTGAGATTGGGGCTCTCGGTGTTGAGGATCGAGTAGTCGTTGCCGCGGCGCAGCTCCAGCGCGACTTCGCCGCTGACGGCGCGCGCGACCCAGCGCTGCGCGGTCTCGCGCAGCATCAGGGCCTGCGAGTCGAACCAGCGGCCCTGATAGAGCAGCCGGCCGAGGCGCATGCCGCTGATGCGGTACTGCTCGATGGTGTCCTCGTTGTGGATGCCGGTGACGAGGCGCTCATAGGCGATGTGCAAGAGCGCCATGCCGGGCGCCTCATAGATGCCGCGGCTCTTGGCTTCGATGATGCGGTTCTCGATCTGGTCGCTCATGCCGAGGCCGTGGCGGCCGCCGATGGCGTTGGCCTCGAGGAACAGCGCGACGGCATCAGAGAAGGTCTGGCCGTTGAGCGCAACCGGCTGGCCTTCCTCGAAACGCACCACGACCTTCTCGGCCTTGACGGCGCAGTCGTCGCGCCAGAACGGCACGCCCATGATCGGGTTGACGATCTTGATGCCGCTGTCGAGGCTCTCGAGATCCTTGGCCTCGTGCGTGGCGCCGAGCAGATTGCTGTCGGTCGAATACGCCTTCTCGGCGCTCATCTTGTAGGCGAAGCCCTGGGCCGTCATGAACGCCGACATTTCGGCGCGGCCGCCGAGCTCGTCGATGAACTGCTGGTCGAGCCAGGGCTTGTAGATCTTCAGGCTCGGATTGGTCAGCAGGCCGTAGCGGTAGAAGCGCTCGATGTCGTTGCCCTTGAAGGTCGAGCCGTCGCCCCAGATGTTGACGCCGTCCTCCTTCATCGCCGCGACCAGCATCGTGCCGGTGACGGCGCGCCCCAGAGGCGTGGTGTTGAAATAGGTGATGCCGCCGGTTGAGATATGGAAGGCGCCCGACTGGATCGCGGCGATGCCTTCGTGGACGAGTTGCGTGCGGCAATCGACCAGCCGGGCCTTCTCGGCGCCGAACTCCATCGCCTTGCGCGGAATCTCGTTGTAGTCGGCTTCATCAGGCTGGCCGAGATTGGCGGTGTAGGCGTAGCAGCGTGCGCCCTTCTGCTTCATCCAGAGCAGCGCCGCAGAGGTGTCGAGGCCGCCCGAAAAAGCAATGCCGACTTTCTCACCCTTGGGCAGGCTTTTCAGGATCGTGGTCATGGTGCTTCCAATCGGGTCTCAAGGGCTGATGTCGGGGCGGGTTTGACCCGCGCGAATATCAAATTTCGCAGGGGTGGGCACGCATTTAATATAATAGCTCAAACCGAGGGCTCGGGACCGGTCTTGCGCCCGAACAGGCGCTGGCGGATCCGGTAGGCGGGCATGTTCAGCCGCGTCAGGGCGGCGTCGACCGCCTCATCTGAAAACCGTGTCCGCGGCCAGCGGTAGATCAGCGCGTAGGCGAACCAGATCACCACAAAGGTCACGAGGCCCGCAATCGAGACATCGGTGAAGAAGTGCCCGCCGAAGGCCATGCGCAGCCCGCTCGTGACAGCGCCAAAGATCACGGCTCCAGCATAGGCCAGCGGACGCCACGCCGGCGGCGCCAGCGCGGCCGGCGCCAGCGTCCAGAATGCCGTCGCGCCTTCGCCGGAGAAGAACGAGCAGTTGCGCGCGCAACCGCCGCGCGGATCCCACCACGGTACGAATTGCTGATCGCCGGCGAACTCGGTCACCACCACCGGACGCGGGCGGCCCCAATAGGTCTTGAAGGTGAGGTTGGTCAGAATGCCGGCCGACAGGATGATCGTGACCAGCAGGAACACGATCGCGCGCCCAGATACCATCAAGGGACGATCGGGCCTGATCATCTTGACCACGAGCGCCACGAGCGACGGCAGCACGAAGGCCCAGGCGACCCACATCGCAGCATCACGCGCGACGCCGGCCCAGCCATTCAGCTTGAGCGGAAAGGTTTTCGTTTCGCCGTCGAAGAAGAGCGACGCGAGCTTGAGGTCGAGCTCGGGATAGAGGCCGAAGACAAGGCCGATCACGAGCCACAGCGAAAGGGCGATGAAGAGTCCGGTCCGGTTCATGGCGCGCGGTTTAGCGGAGCAGGGCGGAGATGAAAACCCCAACGGCGGTCCTGAGCAACCGGCGACATGGGTAACAGTTCAAACCGACGACATGGGTAACACAATTCTCGTTTCGTTCAGGCCTGCTGTTGTTGGGGCTGTGGACCCTGG
>NZ_JADPKG010000074.1:0-18753 GCF_023073875.1 Bradyrhizobium sp. 154 | reverse complement strand
TGCTGGCGGCGCAGTTCGAGAGCTTGCGCGACCCGCTGGTGATCATGATCTCGGTGCCGATGGCGATCGTCGGCGCGCTGATCCCGCTGTTCTTCGGCGCGGCGACCATGAACATCTACACTCAGGTCGGCCTGCTGACGCTGGTCGGGCTGATCACCAAGCACGGCATCCTGATGGTGGAGTTCGCCAACGAGCTCCAGATGAATGAACGGCTCGACCGCCGCTCGGCCATCGAAATGTCCGCGCGTATCCGCCTGCGGCCGATCCTGATGACCACGGCCGCGATGGTGACGGGCCTGATCCCGCTCCTGACTGCGACCGGCGCGGGCGCGGCCAGCCGCTTCTCGATCGGCCTCGTGGTCGTCGCCGGCATGTCGATCGGCACGCTGTTCACGCTGTTCGTGCTGCCCGCGGTCTACGTCGTGCTGGCGACCGACCACCGCGCCGCGGCTGATTCCGAGCGGAACAAGCAGGTCAACGATCTCGATCTCGATCTTGGCTCCAAGGCGCTGCGGCCGACCTGAGGCGGGTTCAATCGAAGCCGAAAAGCGGCAATGGCAATCGCTGTTGCCGCTTTTTTGTTATGCCGTGCTAGTCTCCCGCCGGGTGTCGTTGTGCCCCGGCACGGACATCATGATGAGGCGCCGCGAATTCCTGGGCGGGCTCGGTTCTGTCACGCTGCTGCGGCCGTTTGCGGCAGCAGCGCAGGCGGGCAAGGTCTATCGGCTCGCGACAGTGACGCCGAACGCCCCGGCCACCGAAACCAGCCCGGCGGGCCAGATCCTGATCAAGGTGTTGGGCCAGCGCGGTTTCGTCCTCGGTCAAAACCTGACCTTCGAGCCGCGCGGGGCGATGGGCGATGTCGCAAAGCTTCCCGGGCTGGTTGCCGAACTGAAGACGCACCACGCTGATGTGATCGTGATCATCGGCTAGCCGACCGCAATGGCTGCCAAAGCGACGGGCATTCCCACCGTGACCGGTCGCTTCCGTCCTTGAACGGGGAAGCGTGGTTGGGCGTACATTGCTCGATGGCAAGACGGTCCACGTCCCGGATGTGCAGGCCGACCCCGAATTTGCGCCCTCGTCCGCGCCGAAGGCGCTCTAACCTACGTACGATGCTTGGGGTGCCTCTGCTCCGAGAGGGGCTTACCGATTGGGGTGTTCGTCCTGCCGATCAGGAAGTCGGCAGTGAGATACCGATCAGCGAAACCGCCTGGAATAATTTGGCTCGCTACGGCGCTCTGGAGGGCGCGCTTCGCGAGCGGCTTGCTCGAACTCGCGGCAGCTGATTCGGGAGACACTAGGGTGCGTTTCGGTAACATTATCATCTGAGGCAATATGAGGGGGCAGTTCCGAATGGCGTTTGACAGGCGCGCCGCATCGACACAGTCCCAACGAGCGCTGAATTCACCGATCCGGCCCGTCATATTCCGCCCAACAATCGGTCGTCTCGTACACCCTCACGCTCGAGAGTTGCGCAAGGCGCAGTTTCGCGTGCTGCCAGATCCAGATGGCGATATTTTCCACCGTCGGATTTTCCAGTCCCGGGACTTCGTTCAGGCAATGGTGATCGAGCTTCTTTAGAAGAAGACCGAACGCTTCTTCCATGTTGAAGACATCCATTACGAACCCGGTGTGCGGATCGACGGGCCCGTTCAGCACGACCTCGACGCGATAGGAATGACCGTGCGTCCGATGACACGATGTGTCTGCGGGACGTTTGGAAGTCGGTGCGCTGCCTCGAACTTAAATACCTGAGATATCTTCATCTGATGCCGGGATGTTTGTGGGATTGCACGCTGATTCGACATTTCCGATGAGCGAGGCATTACGCGACGGCTTGCCGCATGTGGTCGACGGCGTCAGGGCCGTCTCGTGGGCCGAAGCAGAAATCGTCCGAGCTCCCTCTCATCGAACCGCCGGCATAGCTTCCGGCTGCGGCTACACGAATTTTCGTGTCCGCGAGTGATGGCCAGCGCGGCGCGATTTGCTGACGCAAATCCAGTTACCACGCCGGCCGGGACCAGCAGCCTGCCGTTCGTCTCGATCGCGACAAGGAACCCGAGATCATGGAGCGCTTGCATGAGATCGTCGCCGAACCACAACTGTGGTTCTGGGCACGTTTCTTGCGTGTGCCATGCAGACGATGGAGCGTCTACTACAAGATCCGGTAGATGCCAAAGCCAACTTGTCGCCCTAGGGTCCGGCCGCGTTCCCCGCCGATCATCATCGAGGAAAAGAAATGAACGCTACCCATGAGAAGTCAACAAAGGGCAGAACGGCACAATATGACTGGCAGAACCTGGGTGGCTACCCACGAACACCTCAATCAGGATCCTCGTTGTTCTGACTTAAGAGCCGCAGAAGGCTACGATTGGCGGAGGCGTATGCCTAGGGGAAAATCGACCAACGCAAAAATCAGCTTGTGAAACGTCAAATGGATCCACGCGATCACGGCGATCGATGGGCGCAGATAAACTTATGTACACTGTGCAAGAGCAGCTCCGGCGAGGGTTGCGCTGAGTACGCGATCAGCGAATTTGGAGAAGCTCGCGACACGTTCATCCATGAATGAGCCGGATACAGAATTCGCGCTCGAGAGCGAGCGAAATTTGATGCCACAGAAGAAACAGCACATCGATCTATCGGACCCGAATCTCTCAAGCCTTATCCTGCGGCTCGCCATTCCATCTGTTGTTGGGTTATCGATCCATGCGTTACAGCAGGTCGTCAATGCGATCTTTGTTGGCGCACTTGGCGCGCAGGCGATCGCAGCTGTGAGCATGACCTTGCCGATCATGGTCCTGCTCGCGGCAGCCGGACAGGGGATCGGTGTTGGAACGGCGTCCTTCATATCTCGTCATCTGGGCGCTCGTGAGTACCTAGAGGCGAGTCGAGGCGCAAGTACAGCTCTCGCGCTCACCGCTCCGACTGGTATCATAGTTACCGTCGCTCTGCTTCCAAGTCTGCCAGCGATATTCGCAACCCTCGGAGCGACTCCAACCATCATGCCCGTGGCGCTCGACTACGCGGGAACGCTTTTGTTCGGGAACACCCTGATGCTTCTAAACATCGTCAGCGGGTTCATTGTCAGAGCCGAAGGCGATACGCGATTCAGCATGTGGGCAATGCTTACCGGGTTTCTACTGAACGCTGTGCTTGACCCCGTCTTCATATTCTTGTTTGACCTTGGTGTGCGTGGCGCAGCCCTCGCCACGCTGGTATCGCAGATCGCTGCTATTGGACTCTATATCGCGTATTTTACGAAGCTTGGCGGGACAGTTCTCGTCAGGATATCTCACATATCATTGCGAGCAGATCGCATCAGACAGCTCGTGTCGGTGGGCGCGCCAGCGACAATGACGAGTATCTTATCGGCACTTGCGGTTATGCTCTTGTACGGAGCTGCTGCACCGTTCGGCGATGATTCCATCGCCGCAGTTGGAATAGCTGTGCGAATCTTGATGGTCGGCGCACTGCCTATCACCGGGTTCTGCATAGGCGCTCAAGCTGTCCTGGGTTTCGGTTGGGGCGCACGCGACTATGTTCGTATTCTGAAGGCTGCGAAGTTCATGCTCTTCGTGACGGTCGCATTCTCCATCGCGTATTCTGCGGCCGTTGTGGTTTTTGCAAGGCCTTTGGTGACCCTATTTAGCGATAACGAGAATGTCGCGGAAATAGCCGTCTCGTCCTGCATCGTGTTTCATCTCTTCTTTGGACTGTTTGGGGTTCAGAGTTTCGTGACGGCAATGCTCCAGGCGTTTGGGAGAGCACGCCTCAGTGCAATTGTGGCCCTGGCGAGGCAGGGCTATCTCTTCATACCGGCCGTACTGTTATTCCCGGTGGTTGCGGGTTTCGATGGACTGTTAGCTAGTCAAGCAATCGCTGAGCTGGGCGCCGGAATGATCGCTCTGTTCGTCATGTTCCACCAGTTCGGTGAGCTCAGACGAGCGCTCCAGCACCGTGGTTCAAAAGCGATCGGGATAGCGGGTTGACCTTAGAACGGATGTCATCGAGCCCCGTCCCGGCCACCGATCTCGCAGCCGCCGCGCGCTCCTGACAAGCTCGCGGCAAGATGCGCTGCCAGTGGGCACGGATTTCGCGGGCTCGCGGGCGTGCGATCGGCACGGTCCTTTCCAGCGGTGCTCCTCGCACTCGCGGATCGCACCGGCTCGCCTAGCGGACGGATCGGGCAGTTCGGCGAGCGATAGCCGATGTGCTCCCGCTCGCCAGGCGGGGTGCCTTTTTGCGAGCTCGGTTGGCGGGGCGGCAAGGGCTCTACGCGCGAAAGGCTCGGCTTTAGCAGAGTGGGTGGTTTCTGCGCTTATGCAGGTTTGTCTCTTAACCCGGTCTTTGGAGCTGACTTGAATGCCGCCGCTATGGGTCGACACTTCGCAGGATGCTCTTGAATTTTCGCCTGCCACGATTCGCTGTTGGGCCGTCGTGGCCGCCTCGGTCAATCTCGCTTTCATCGCATTGGTCATATTTTTGGCGTGACCGCGAGACGCAATCTTGCTGATTGGATTAGTTGTCTCGCCCACATCTGAAACGCGCAACACGCACTAGGGAGCTCGGTGCTCTGAAGCACAAGCAGTCCGATGTTTCATATCCAGCCTCAGGAGCTATCGTGACTGTCTACACTGGGCCAGGGTTTGAGATGGCCGTAAAGCAATTCGAACTGATCGCGAATTATCTGGGGGATACCAGACGACGTGAGACCCCGCCTGCTGATGCCCGAAGCGATCTGTCACGGTGTCGTGCCCAATTCACCGTGACGGCACAACGGCGGTTTTTGAAGGCTCTCGGGTGCAGCACCTTACACTTGGCCCTACTAAAGGGGCACCAGATTCGGGCCAACCGTCGACCTTGGCGAAGTTGCAGCGCTCGCGATCTGGATGAGCTGGAAGTGTGCCCTGGTCGGATTGCCATATGGCGGCGCCAAGGGCGGAATTAACGTCGACCCTTCTAGCTTGTCGAACCGTGAGCTTCAGACTCTGTCGCGCCGGTATATGCTGGAAATGATCCCGTTTGTTGGGCCGCACACAGATGTCATAGCTCCCGATCTTGGAACAAACGAGCAGATCATGGCGTGGTTCGTGGATATCTACTCGATGTATCAGGGCCAAACCGTCACCGAGATCGTGACTGGCAAACCTGTCAGCGCTGGCGGAACGCTCGGTCGCCGCGAAGCCACAGGTGGGGTGTGGCTCATTTGGTTTGCCGCGCAGCGGACGAGCTCAAAATCCCACTCAATGGCGCCAACAGCCGTTGTTCAAGCTTTGGAAATGTCGGTTCGATCACCGCACTCGAGCTACACAAAATGGGAGCGAAAGTGATCGCGGTCAGCGATCACACGGGCGCGCTTTATCGACCTCGGGGCTCGATATACCACAGCTGGTCGGACATGCTGCCTCGCAAGGTAGCCTGGATGGCTACTCCAGCGAGCTTGCTCTAGACCCAGGCGAGTTGCTGACGATCCCGTGTGACGTGCTTGTTCCGGCTGCCTGGAACGGTGCATCGAGGCCGAAATAGCCAGTAGGAAGGCCATCAGGAGGAGATCTTCCTCATCTCCGATATTCTCTGCAACTCGGGCGGTGTCGTGGTGAGCTACTTTGAATGGGTGCAGGACCTCCAGCGACTGTTCCGGGAAGAGGAGGAAGTCACGCGTAGGGAGTATCAACTTTTGGACCGTGCTTTCGAGCGCGTCATGCGCGAAGCAAACGTGAAAACCTGTTCAATCGCACGGCAGCCATGGCGATAGGTGTCGAGCACTTTCGCGGAGCAAAAGAAACACGCGGACCGTTTCCCTAGTAGTGTAGTCTCGCTGAATGTCTTTGTTGTCAGTTCGATATGTCGGGCCGATGACAGACCGGAGTTTCTGCACCCTAGGCCCAGGTGGGTCGCCGCCGAAGTTCACGGTGGCGGCCCCTTCTTTACTAGTGAATGAGTGCGTGCGTCTTACGAATCGCCCGTCGATCAGAATTGAACCTCGTTTTCGCCCGTCACACTTCGTGAATCGTCCTACAAGGGCAAATCTTTGCGGGGCTTGTTGAAGTTGCCGACTCCAGCCTGGCGCCGCTTCCACGTTTCTATCAGCTGCTCGACAGTACCTGACTACTATTTGGCGGCGGACTCCACCGTAAACCCGCCGCCCGCGGGCCAGGCCGGTAATGACTTCCACCTTCGAAAACGTCTCGGACGGTTCAAGGTACTTCTGCTAGGGAAACGCGTACGGCTTCAGGATGCTCGTCCAGGAAGGCTGGAGTTTGTAGCTTGACTACGGCGGGGGCCTTTTCAGTTGACCTTGTAAGAGGCCTGAAAGAACGTACCCCAGCGCTCCATGCTAAACTTCGAAAACACAGTCGCAGTGGTTCCCCGATAACAGCCTGTGCATATCGTTTCGCTGTCCTTTTGGGTCCACATTGCCCAATAGCGCCCGCCGACGCCGATGCTGAGATTATTGGTGATGAAGTAGGACAACACGCCTTCGACCTGTACACCCCCGCCTCCGTTCCCGCGTTGATCAGCGAAGGTAGTCGTCGGGCGCAAGAGATGGTGGTCGCGACCAGCGAAATCGGTCCAAGGCAGGTAAGCGACATCCGTGCTTAAACGCCAACGCTCGGTAAGCATGGTTTCGGCGCTCAGGCCGACGCGAGGTGCATTCCACTGCGTATTCTGGCTGCCAATGATTTGATCAGCGGACGCCCGGCATAGTGTCATGGGGTTGGCAATCTGCATGCATCCCATCGTGTCGGAGTTCTGGGCGTAATAGGTCCAGCCGATAAATCCGCCGAGCTTGTAGTTGGCGCCGCGCAAAAATCGTAACCTACGTCGGCCGTGTAGTACGTGAACCTCCCGTTTGCCTGGCCCGATATCGTGTTGCTATAAGAGCTGCGAGGGATGCCCCAATCTTCATCGTTGAACTTTCCTTTATCGAAGCGCCCGATGCCCACGTTGCTCTTCAGGAACACTCCCCACAGGCTGTCAAGACGGCCAAATAATTCCCCGGAAAGTCTATCGAGGGCGTGGTAGGTGAGCCTTGATATAAGAATGTTAGGATCTTCAGTAGCGATCTCATAGGGAATAGCGCTGGCGTCCCATTGGAATCGTCCCCGGCTGACCCAGAGCCGCGATCCGCCTTCGAACGACTAACCGGCCGTGTAAGCAATCGGCGGCGCGCCGGCAGGTGCTTTCGCGTACAGCGGCGCATCGGACCATTGGGCCGCCCATGGGTCCGCGCCGAAATGGTAGTTCAACCCCATCTTTCCGATGTGATAGTTGCTGGACAGGCTCGTTGTGTTCGCCGGAAGAATTGCCAACGGCGGAAGCTGCACCGTCGGAGGCGTTGCGACACTTGGCCCACCGAAATGCAGATAGTCATACTCTACTTTGACCGACCATGCAGGCGTAAGCGCTTGCTCGATGCCCAGCCCGATGATGCCACCGACCTGACCATAGTCGAAATGAGTGTTCTCCTGTGGCTGCAGGCCATTATATTCGTTGTTATTGAGCGCGTTGGCCCGATTGTATTGCCAAGCCACGCCTCGCTTGACATAGGCCAGCGTATGGCCGAGAGCGCCGAACGAGTAACCGACGCGGCCGGTCCCGGTTGCAAAGAGGTTTGGACTGCCGTGCAGTTTGCGCTCACAACAAAGCCCAAGGCGGCCAGGCAAGTATTTGTGCCATCGGAGACAGCACGGCTGGCATCTAGTTCGACGCCAAACACCCAGCCGTTCTTCTGCCAATTGTAGCCGATCTGGCCTCCTACGAGGAACACGGGGGTATCGACGACGCCGCCATAGATTGACGGACCGTAGGGATTGCTGAAGGAGGTTCGGCCGTACCCACCGCCGATGTGCCCGCCAATATAGCCTCCGGACCAGCTCCACACCACGGGTGGCAGTTTCACTTCCGGCTCAAGGTCCGCCGCTTTGGCTGCACCGCTTGCGATGAGCGCAATTGTTGTGGCTCCCGAAAGAAGAACTCCAGATTACATCCAATACTTCCCTGCATTTTCTCGGTCTACAACCGAGCGCCCTTACTTATCGCCGCAGCAAGCCGTCGGGGCGGACCAGACGCTAACGGCGATGCGCGCCGAGTCCGTCCCGAAGACCATCGCACTGCGATTGGTAATGATGACGGGACCAACGCAAACCTCGTGCCGAAGAGAGTTCGAGGCTCTGCAGGCACTCCGTAAGGTGTGTAGCGTCAAGTTGCTGACATTTGTCTCGAGACTGACAGTCTGCGCTGCTATCGTCCGACAGGACGTTGCGCTTCGAACAGTTGTCCCATCGCCCCTCAATACGCGGAACGCGCGTTAATGTAGGGCATTCAACTCCGCATCGTTCAGCGCGGTGATCGAGGAAGCGCTGCTTGGCGTCATCTGTCCCGGGGCGATCGCCGCTGCAATCGCGGCCGCCAAGAGAGCTAAGGAACGGCGGGATCAGGTGCGTGATGCTCTCCGCCGACATCATCCAGCCGTGCGCCAACTGGTGCTGATCGCCAGCGACGATCTCATTGCCGGCCTCCTCAATCGCAATGGCCTCAACACCGGCAACGGCAATCGCGTACCCGCGAGCGCGTCACATCAATGCGCTCAAACAACCACATCCCGGTGTTTAAGCCTGCCGATGGCGGAGTAGTGTGGTCGCCGCCGGGCCGTGTCCCCGTTGGTCTGCTTCACCGGCAGATCGAAATTGTACTCGTGGGGCCGGCAAAGCGCCTGTCGCGCGCCGCCCAGTTCCTCGACCTTGTCGAACACCATCTTGATCGCTTCCTGGACACGCCGATCCGGGTCTTTCACATAGCGGTCGCCGGCCTTCATGAAGCCGACGGGCGCTGCCACAACCAACTCGCCCCCGGCGCGCCTTCTATTAGCGTGCCGAGAGCGAGGGCTGGCGCAACAGATCCGGTTCGTACTCGTTGAGGCTGCCGTTGAGCCCGAGCAGCAGGCGGTCGTTTCCATGCGTCGATGCGTAGATGGTCTCCTGATCGACCAGAACCGGTATCAACCACGCGGCACATCTCGATGAGTTGCTGCCAATCCCGACTGAAGATCGTCATCGAGCGCGTGCAGGATTGCGAGCGAAGCGCGAGACCTCGAGGGCGCAAACCGCACCAACTTACCAAGGCAAACTGCGCTCAGGAGAGGCCCTTGCGGCACCGCTGAGCTGTGCGTCATAAACGGAACGCTGCCATTGTAGCTCAGCGCTCGCTTGCAGGCAGCAGACCGGTCAGCGCTTTAGCCTCGGACTTCAGAACTACAATCGCAGCCTTCCGAGCATCTGCATCAAAGCGCGTCCGAATGGCGGAGACCGAGAGGGCGCCGCGCAATTGGCCATGAACGTCGATCACAGGCACAGCTGCGGCCGCGACCTCAGGATCCCGCTCGCCGATCGAGACGTAGGAGCCACGATCTCTGACCTTCTTTCCATCGGCTGATGCAGAATCGCGGTAGGCGGTAAGAACACGGCCGGCAGCGCCGCGGTCAATCGGCAATCGCTGACCCTCTTCGAGGTGATGCCGGACCGAACGCGGAGAATTGACGCGATAAAGGCAGATGCGCTCGTCGCCCTCCGCGATGTAGAAGGATGCGGTCTCTCCGGTTGCCTCGACCAGACGATGGAGAGAGGGTCTGATCAGGTCACCGAGGTCGAGCCCGCGCTGATAGAGCGCCCCAAGGCGCCATAGCTCCGGTCCGGGTCGAAATAGCCGGTCCGTACCCCGCACCAGGAAGCCATCCGCCTCCAGAGATGCGGCAAGGCGAAGGACTGTGCTCTTGTACAGGTCAGTCGCATCCGCAATCTCCGTCAGCGTCATCGCGGCGCGCTCCGGGTCGAACGCCTTAAGGATTGCCAGTGCCCGCGCGACCGCATCAACCCCTGTTCTTACCATCGATACCTCTGGTTCTGCTGTGCAGAACCAGTAGTCAGAATGACGCTAGGAGTCCAGCCAGCTAGCGCGAGGGCCATTCTGCACGTCAGAATACGATTGACTCCTCGTGAGAACGCGAGCTACTCGGTTCCAGGTGCCAGAACAAGTTCTATGGAGCGAAACAATGGGGCGGCCGGGACTTGCCGTGGACTTGCACGACGTCATGATTCGCTTTGGCGACTTCACGGCGGTCAAAAGCATGAACCTCCAGGTGGCCGAGACTGAATTCGTTGCAGTGGTGGGGCCGACCGGCTGCGGAAAATCGACCATTCTCAACACTGTCACCGGACTGCTGAAGCCCGCCGCCGGCGACGTTCGCATTTTCGGCAAGTCTCTTACGGGCCTGAACGGTCAGTCCGGCTACATGCTTCAACAGGAAGGGCTGCTGCCCTGGAAGACCGCCCAGGACAATGTCGGCCTCGGGCTCGTCTTTCAGGGCAGCTCGATCGCGAAAGCGCGCGAGCAGGCACGGCCCTGGCTCGCCAAGGTCGGATTGAAGGGATTCGAGGAGCGCTATCCGCATCAATTGTCCGGCGGCCAGCGCAAGCGCGTTGCGATGGCACAAACGCTGATCATGGAGCCCAAAATCGTTCTCATGGATGAGCCGTTCTCCGCGCTGGACGTTCACACACGCCGACTCATGCACCGCATCCTGCTCGACCTCTGGCAGGCGGACCGGCGCTCGCTCATCTTCATCACCCATGATCTCGATGAGGCGATCACGCTAGCGGACCGCGTCGTTGTGATGTCTGCCGGTCCCGCCAGCCGCATGGTTGCCGACGTCAGGATCACGCTGCCTCGTCCGCGCGATGTTTCTGCGCTGCAGACCACCGACGAATTCGTCGCGCTCTATCGTGAAATCTGGTCGCTGCTCGGCGCCGAAGTGGAGAAAAGCTATGTCACGCAGGGGTAGGGTCGCTCTCACGCAGTTCGCCATCCTCCTTGGCCTGATCCTGATCTGGGAATTGGGCGTGTGGTCCGGACTGATCGATCCCTTCTTCTTTCCGCCACCGTCGACACTTGTCGTAAGGATCGGTGAGTGGATGTCGATGGCGGACTTTTGGACCGATATTGGCATAACATTGCTGGAGACGGTCCTGTCGTTCCTGGCTGGCATCGGGATCGGCACTGCACTTGGTATCTGGCTGGGCTTAAGCCCGTTTGCTGCCGAAGTCGTTCAGCCCTTTATCAAGATGTTCAATGCAATCCCGCGGATCTTGCTTGGACCCATTTTCGTCATCTGGTTCGGATTGGGCCTCACCTCCAAGGTTGCGCTCGGCGTCACGTTGGTTCTATTCGTCGCATTCTTCAACACCTTCCAGGGCGTCCGCGAGGTCAATCCGGTCGTGCTGGCGAATGCCCGCCTGCTGCGTGCATCGAAGTCGTCCCTGCTACGGCACGTCTACCTGCCGTCGGCCACGACCTGGATTCTGTCGAGCCTGCGGGTGTCAGTCGGCATGGCCGTGATGGGAGCCGTGGTCGCCGAATATCTCGGCTCGTCCGCAGGATTGGGGCACTTAATTGCGCAGGCCGAAGGCGTCCTCGATGCGACCGGAGTGTTCGCAGGAATTGTCGTTCTCGCCGCCTTCGTCGTTGTCCTCGATGCCATCGTCGACTGCGCGGAAAAGCGGCTCCTGGTCTGGCGGCCGGCGCCTGCGCACGAAAGCTGATCGTACGCTCTCCCATCAATCATGGAGGTTCGCATGCACGTTTCCATAAGACTGACGCCGGTCGTGGCGCTGGCCGCATTCTCGGTCATTTTGGCGCATGCCACCGAGCCCGAGAAAACAAAATTGAAGATCGCCGTGGGGTCACAGATCCTCAACTATATGCCTGTCGAACTTGGAGTGAAGCTTGGCTCCTTTAAGGAAGAAGGCCTTGACGTTACCGTCGAGAACTTCCAGGCCGGTGGCTCAAAGGCTCTGCAGGCCCTGATCGGCGGCTCCGTCGACGGGACTATCGGCTTTTACGATCACACCATTCAGATGCAGGCGCAGGGTAAACAAATTTCCTGCGTGTTCCTGCTGAACGACATTCCCGGCGTCCTGCTCGGTGTCCGCAGCGACCTCGCCGACAAGGTCAGAACCGCCGCCGACCTGAAGGGTCTCAGGCTCGGGATCACGGCGCCGGGGTCATCGACGGAGACTATGGCGCGTTACTACATCAAGAAATCAGGATTGGGTCCACGCGATGTCAACATCATTGCCGTCGGCAGCGGCGCACCGGGCATGGTGGCGCTTGAGGCCATGAACGTCGATGCCCTGGTCTATTTCGATCCCATCGCGACGCTTCTCGCGCGCAAGAAGAGCGCGACAGCGCTGTTCGATGCGCGCACGATCGAAGGCTCAAAGCAGGCCTTCGGCGGATCCTATCCGACCGCGTGTCTCTACCTTCAGCAGTCCTTCATCGATAAAAATCCCGAAACGGTCCAGCGCCTGGTCAACGCCTTGCTCAAAACTCACCGCTGGATCAACGCAACGCCGACGGAGCAGCTCGTCGATACGATTCCTCCTGGTTACAAGACTGACAATCGCGAGGTGAATATCGAAATCATGAACGCATCGAAAGCGCTCTTCTCGCCAACCGGGCAGATGGACATTGAGGCGGCCAAGGTCCCGCTGGCTGTCCTGAGCGACTCTGATCCAAAAATCGCTGCCGCAAAGATCGACTTGAACAAAACCTTCACCAATCGCTTCGCGGAACGCGCCGCTCAACAACTGAAATAGCTGCTCGCAGACCAAGCCCTCACCATCGGATCACCTAAGGAAGGCTTCTTCAGATGTCTCTGCCGCTCACCGGCATCCGCGTCCTGGACCTGTCGAACGTGTTGGCCGGTCCGTTCTGCGGTTATCATCTCGCGCGTCTTGGCGCGGAGGTCATCAAAGTCGAAAATCCGAACGGCGGCGACCTCGCGCGGCGCCTCGGCGCCGATCCGCAAAGGGCAGAGCGCCTGCAGGGCCTCTCTTTTGTCGCGGTGAACGCCGGCAAGCAATCCGTGGCGCTGGACTTGAAGTCGGAATCGGGCCGCGAGGTATTCTTGCGGCTCGTCAAGGAAGCAGATGTGGTGCTCGAAAACTTCCGGCCGAAGGTGATGGAACGGCTTAGCCTAGGCTTTGATGTGCTCAGCAGGCAGAACCCGCGTCTGGTGTACTGCGCGATCTCCGGCTTTGGGCAGAGCGGGCCGTGGTCCGCCCGTCCTGCCTATGACCAGATCGTTCAGGGTCTGTCTGGTGCCATGAGCGTCACTGGCGATATGGCCTCGGCTCCCCTGCGCACGGGCTTTCCGATCTCCGACACGATTGCGGGACTGACTGCTGCCTTTGCCATCGCCGCAGCTCTGGTCGACCAGCGGCATAGCGGCCGCGGTCGGTTCATTGACGTGTCCCTGCTCGAAGCCACCGTCGCAGCGATGGGATGGGTCGTCTCCAACCACCTGAACGCTGGTGTCGAGCCGCAACCCATCGGCAACGAGAACTTCACCGCGGCTCCCTCCGGCACGTTCCGCACCGCAACAGGCCCGCTGAACATTTCCGCCAACGAGCAGAAGCAGTACCAAGCCCTATGCGACCTGATTGGCCGACCGGACCTGAAGACGGATCCACGCTTTGCTGGGCGCGAGATGCGCAAGGTCAATCGCGCAGCGCTGAACACGGAGTTGAACAAGGCGTTGGGTTGCAAGCCCGCTGACGAATGGGAGGCCCAAATGAATCTGGCTGGAGTCCCCGCAGGCTGCGTGCTGACGGTCTCGCAAGTTTTGCAGCAGCCACAGCTCCTCGAGCGCGGATTCGTCGAGACTTTGGCCCCAGAACAAGACGGTGCGCAGCCGTTACGAATCACGCGGCCGGGCTTCCGGCTGGATGAGGAGTTTTCGGTGCCTTCACCACCTGCGACGCTCGGAGCAGACACCGAGCGATGGTTGCAGCGGCTCGGCTATTCGAATGCGGAGGTCGAGCAACTGGTCTCAAGCCGGGCCGTCGGGACACCAAAGCAAGGAGGGGCTGATTTCCTGCCCGTCCGCGTGGCCGCGGACGGACCAATATCATGATATTCGACGGCTTGCGGCGGTTGGCAATCGGCAGGTTGAAGGGGCGGAACCGGAAATGAGCGAAGAAGAATTGCGACAGCAAGCGGCCCGTTGGTGGCGAACCTCCATCTGCGACATCGCGCCCGGTCGCATCGCCTATCGGGGTTATCCAATCGAAGATTTGATCGGCCGGATTTCCTTTCCCGCCATGATCTGGCTGATGTTGCGCGGCGATCTGCCGACGCCAGCGCAGGAGCGGCTATTGCAAGCTGCGCTGGTCGCGTCCGTTGACCACGGTCCGCACGCGCCCTCCATCGCAATTGCGCAAATGGCGGTGAGCTGCGGGCTGCCCCTGAACGGTGCGATGGCCTCCGCGATCAATACACTCGATGACGTGCACGGCGGAGCAGGGGAGCAGGCGGTCGAACTCTACGAAGATGTGCTGCGGAGGCGCGATGGCCTAGAGATCGGCGAGGCCGCGGCCGCCGCAATCGACCATTTCACCGCAAGGCGCGGCAAATATCTGCCCGGCTTCGGCCACCGGTTTCATCCGGTCGACCCGCGCGCGGCACCGCTATTGGCGCTGGTGGATGACGCAGGTGCTGAGGGCAGTGTCAGCGGCGACTATGCCAAGGCCGCCCGCGCGATCGAGCGCGTGATGCAGCAGCGCAAGGGCAAACTCATCCCAGTGAACATTGATGGCGCGACCGCGGTCATTTATGGCGAGCTCGGCTTCGCGCCTCCGCTGGCGCGCGGCGTCTTCTGCCTGTCGCGCGCGGTCGGAATCCTGGCCCACGCCTGGGAACAGACCAGGCGCAAGGATCGTAACAAGGGACCGATGCCCAAGCAGTTTGGCTACAAATATGAGGGACAGCCGCGCCGCACGCTGGGAGGCGCGTCATGATGTATCTCGACAAGCCGCCTCAGCTGGTTGAGACCCGCGTGTTCTCGTCGATGCCGGCGGAATTTCGTCGCCCTGGTGTTTCCTCGAAATGGGCGGATGCCAACCGTGGGGGCCATCCGGTGGATTGTTTCATTGAGGGGCCGTCGTTCGACAAGTCCGGGAATCTCTACGTCGTCGATATCCCGCGGCCGCATTTTTCCGGATTTCGCCCGGCGGCATTTGGTCTCTGATAATCGAATATGACGGCTGGCCGAATGGTCTGAAGATCGCACCTGATGGCCGGGAGCTGGTGGCCGATTAAATGAACGGCCTCATGGAGCTCGATCCGCAGCGGGATACTATCAGCCCGCTTCTGGGGCACCGCAATTCCGAGTCCTTCAGAGGCTGCAACGACCTGCATATCGCGACCAGCGCCGACATCTATTTCACCGATCAGGGGCAAACTGGATTGCACGATCCGACCGGCCGGGTGTTCCGACTGTGTTCTGACGGCCGGCCCGATTGCCTGATTTCGAACGAGTCAAGCCCGAACGGGCTGGTGCTCAGTCCCGACGAGGCCGTGTTGCTCGTTGCAATGACGCGCGACAACAGCATCTGGCGCGTGCCGCTGATGCGTGACGGTGGGGTTGTGGAGGTGGGACGGTTCAGCTTGTTCTTCGGGACCAGCGATCCTGACGGGCTGACGATGATCAAAAAGGGCGGCTCTTTGTCGCGCACGCCTCCCTCGGCCACGTCTTCGTCATGGCGCCGAACGGCGAAACGATCGCCCGCATCAAGTCCTGCGCTGGGGCGACCTGCACGAACCTCGTATTGGAGCGGCAAACGGCACATTGCTCATTACGGAATCCTCTACCGGATCAGTGTTGATGGCTGATCTCGCTCACTTTCCTTGAACGTTCGCCAGCAGGAGTGACAAGGTGGTACCGAATCCTTTTACGCGACGGTCCACCGAATCAAGATGCAGGAAGGAGCCCGGTAGATGATTGGCTTGCCAGTTGCCGAGGCATTGTACTTGGCGACGAATGGATCGCATTTGTGTGCGGTGATCCGAAACTGGCGTCAGTAAGTCGCATTGTGTGGGAAGCACGAAAGAACGACTCGGCCATCGTTTGTAAGGCTGGGGTCGGGCTTCGCCCCCAACGGGTCGCCGCCGACCTGGCTCCGCGCCTTTTAGCCGGGCAGGTTTCGGCTCGCGGTCCACGAGCCTTGAGAAGACCATGGTATCGCTTCGCACCATGAAGAACGATTTGATGGCTGATACCCGCCAAGAAGGTCGAAGAGGTAATCCGCTCGCAGTAGGAGTAAGCACCGCATCAGCGTCGAGGTTCTCGATCATCCTCGGCCGCGACGCACTGTCATAGCCTCTTGCGCGCGCGCAATCCTCCAACCCGATATCCCCTCTCCTCGTGGAAACGGCGTACCCGTTGTAAAGCTGGATAGCCATCGGGGGCAACGCAACCTCAATCATCTGCCAGCCTCGGCGCTTCGCCTCCGAATGTACCGCCTCGAGCAGATGCCGACCGTGGTCAGAGCTTCGGAAGTCGCGAGAAATCCATAGCTCCTGAAGCACACCGTACGCTCCGGCTGCTCTCACGGCCCGTACGGCCGAGGTGGCAGCGACCCCTACAATCTGCCGGGTGGCTTGTTCCTCGATGACAAAAATGAAGCCTCTTCGGGATCCTGAATCAGGCGCAAAGCAGCCTGCTTCGCGCCTTCAAGGCTGAACTCTGGTCCGGGGCCACCTAATTCAGAAAGTAGCTTTCCGACGGCTTCTGCGATCGCGTTCTCATCTCCTGGCACGCTTTGCGCAAAGCCGTGCCCCCGTGGGGCAGGCCTTGCGCTTCAGCGACAACACGAACACCCGTCAGTTAGTCCCTCCAGTCCCTCTTGAGGATATCCATGCTTCAGAAGGATACAGAAAACGCAACTGAGAGCAACTATCAAGCTCGATAGGGAATAGGACGTCCGCACTCGCTATCAGCAACAGAGGTGAGGTAAGTGCAAGCTGTTGCCGTTCTCAGAATCGACTGCGGCTTGACTTGCTGCGAACTCATGATGGACTTCCTTCGATTGGAAAGGAAGTCCACGAGACGGCACATTCGCGCGTGGGCAGGCCGGCCATGAAGATCAAACATTTCGTAAGAGTGATTTCCGATCATCACTCACGAGCGACTCGATTCAGTAGATCTTGCGGCATGGTAATTGCCGTGCCATAGGGCGCATCAGCTCGGCGCGTCCGAAGGTGAGATTCCCCACACTCGTGTGCGTCACTCGTACAAAGTTGCGCGAGGCGGGAGAGGTATCATACGCTTGCGCCCGACAAGATCGTCTGAACAACATCGCGAAAGATTTTGCACGCTAATGCACTATCTTAAGCTTACCTCGAAGAATCGAAAGATAATGGCAAGCACAGCTTGTTTACCTTCCCTCCTCGTTTAAGGGACCGTCACGGAACGGGAGTGGTTGCAATGGAGCATGGGCAGGCCGAACTAGTCGGAGGAAAACCTGTAATCTTCGGACAGCGTAAGGTGCGGCCGCGAGCGTGCGTGGCCGTCGGCAAGCGGCATCTGCGCGCCTTTCTTCGGGATGTGCTGGAGGATATGGGGTTTGTTATCAGCGAATGCGGGACTGCTGACGAGCTGTCGCACGTACTCGGCACGGACTTCCCTGATCTGATCCTGCTCGGCATTGGCTCGGATCGCATCGAGCCTGGACGATTGCTCGAGATACTCGTACGCGAAGGATTTGCAGGCGGAGTGCTGGCGTTCGGCGCCCGCGAGTCGATCATCATGACGGCAGTGCAGCAGGTCGGGGGCGAATATGGACTTGATATGCTGCCGCCGCTGAGGACGCCGTTTGCAGCCGAGACGCTGCGCGATCGGGTCGCCATGCTCTTGCCCAGAGAGCCGGCGCCCCGTCCCGCGGTCCATGTCGGGGAAGCCTTACACGCTGGCTGGCTTGAGCTCTGGTATGAGCCGAAGTTTGACGCGTGTACCCTCAGCCGCCGCGGCGCCGAGGCGCTTGTGCGAATGCGGCACCCGACCTGGGGCGTTGTTCCACCGGCCTATTTCATCGCGGAGGCTCACGATCCGCATTTTAGGGAGTTGTCGCAGTTCGTGATCGACCGCGCGGTCAAGGATTGGCAGTATCTTCTGGAGCAGCAAACTTCGATCGATCTCTCCATCAATCTCCCGGCAGCATTCCTGATTGACCCGCAAGCGGTACGCGATCTCTGTCAGCGCATGCCGTCGCACCCCGCTTTCGGCGGCTTGACGATTGAAATCGATAGCGAGGAAGCGATCCAGAACCTAGATCTCCTGATCGAGGTCGCGCGTGAGGTTCGCTTTCACAACATTGGCCTTGCAATCGACAATGTCGGCGCCAATTGGCCGCAGCTGATGGGGATGGAAAAATTCCCGTTCATGAAATTAAAAGTGGACCGGCAGTACGTCGCCGGTTGCGGAAATGGACCCCTGAAGCGAACGGTGTGCCGCCATATCGTCGATCTAGCTAAAGAGTACAGCGTGCGCACCGTCGCCGCAGGTGTGGAGAGCCACGCCGACCTGATCGCTGTGACCGAACTCGGCTTCGACCTTGCGCAGGGCCATCTGTTCGGAAAGGCCATGCCGCTGAAGCAATTTGCACAGTCATCTTTCAGCCCTGTTCCACTTCGTCCAAAATAGTTGCATGAGGAGTGGCTGAGCAGAGCCAGGCAAAGCGTACCAGCGCTCGCCCGCGCCGCGATGCCTACTCGGCACCAGGCATGCGGCTGACTGCAATTAAAGCGGAGTTAGTCGTCCGTGAAGAACCCTGAATTCAGGCTGGATTGATTTGGGGTCGGGCGAAGAGGATGGCCAGGATTTGCCACAACGAGAGCCTGAGCCAGCAGATC
>NZ_JADPKG010000015.1:0-19607 GCF_023073875.1 Bradyrhizobium sp. 154 | reverse complement strand
AGATTGAAAGTGGCCGGCCAGAATGTCCGCCTCACTGACCCGGTCGTTGGAGAAAAAACGATACGCAGCCTTGGTATTGGCCCAGTCCTGGCACACCAGCGGAATGCTTTCTCCCATGGCGCTCCCGATCTGCGCTACCAGTTTGCGGAGCCGCTTATTCAGGCGCTCGTCGGCAAGGTTGCAGCCAGCGAGCTCGCGATCAAACCATGCGTCGGCTTTTTCGTCCATTGGCACCGCCCCCTGCGAATCGGTGCCAGACAAGGAATCACGGTCGATTCCTGCGATGCAATAGTTGGTGCGCTCCCTCAGCCCCCTCGGCTAAATGTGGGTAATTGAAAGCCGGTGAGGGCCGCGGGATGATCGCGCGGTGCGGTGGCCCTATCAGGCCGCAGACTGAACAGGGCTGTTCTTCCATTCCCAACAGCAGCTCATTGAGCCGACGTTGCGGGTGCTGGCGATGCGGGCCAAGACGTCCGCCAGCCGGACTTGCGGATCGATGTCGTTGAGCTTTGCCGTCATGATCGGCGTCGCCATGATGGCGGCGCGGTCAGCGCCGCGTTCTGAGCCGGCGAACAGCCAGGACTTGCAGCCGAGAGCAAAGCCGCGCAACGCGCGTTTCGCCGCATTATTTGTCAGGCAGATCCGCCCTTCATTGACGAAGCGAGTGAACCGATCCTGGCGGCGCGGCATGTAGTCGACTGGCTTCGTGACCGATGAGGAGTTCGATAGCCGAGCACGCTGCTCGCGCAGCCACGCTTCCAGCACCGCCAGCAGCGGGCAGCCAAGCGCCATCATCAGAATGAGCGCGCCAAGTCCATTCTCCGGAGCATCGACCTGCACCTCACGACGGACCTGGCGCTGGCCGAGACGTGGCAGCTTCTCAAAGCGCAGTTTAGCAGCGAGCGGGCGGAAGTGTTCTGGGAACGGCCTGCGCGACAGCGGAGTTCGTATGCATCGTCGGCGCTGAGATGCGGCTTCCTAGATAGAGGCAAGGTTCGCTGACGAGAGCTTTTCCTTCGTCGACCGGACCAGTTTTGCGCTCGTGGAGCGCTTGGGGATCACCCGAGTAGCAACGTTCAACCCGGACTTCGAAGTCTACCGGCCCCGCCGCGGGGCAAGCGGCCCTTCATAGCGAAGTCTTCATTGCGCTCGGACAAGCTTTTCTTTGAACGCCGGCCGGTTCACTTGAGCCAAGACGGCGAGCGCCAGACGGTCTGCCCCTACATCCTGGGCCCCGCCGCTGGCGAGGAGCGCGCCATTCACGCTCCTGTAGAGGCAAGTTCGAGCACAAAGCGTTCGGCCCAAGCCACGTGGATCTACCCTTAGGTTGGTGATGATCGAGCAGGTTCGTCTCGCGGACAGCCCTGGATCGAGCAAGACTATCCGGGACCGGTGCAAAGATGTGCAGGTGCACTTGGAGGCGCCCGCCGACCTACGGCGGGAGCTGATGTCGCTGCCGGGACGCTGGCGTTGGTGCGATCGCCCCTGGCTTTGCGATGCTCAAAAAAGCAAGCGCGCTTCACACATTGATCCGCCAACGTCATCCTACGCCATCATGCGCAGGGCATGCCCCTACCGCGGAGAGAACCATGGACCCGGCAAGGATGTGAGGAGAGTCTTGACCGCAGGCCCGGAATTAGAGAGCTGCCGTTCGGAACGAGAGGTGAATGTCGCGTATCGGAAGGACAACAGACCATTGCCGGGCGGTGATCCCACGGCAGAGGTTGACCCATAGCGCTCTACCGCCGCTTGCGCACCTGGGTAAGACAGCACACCCAGACCCGCTATTGTCACTTCAAGGATTAGCCAAGCGAAGAGACGTATAGGTTGCTGCCACCTGGAATTCCCCGCCAGCCCAACACCAGCTTTCCACCAAAATTGACAAGGGAAGGAGCAGCTGCGCTTCCGACGCTGGCAACAGCGGTTTGCCCCGAGTACTGACCGCTGCTGAACACTGAGAACCACAGGTCATCGCCTCCAGGAAACCCTTTCCAAGCGAGTACAATCTCGTTTCCCCGCACCGTCGCTGACGGCGAGTCACTGGTACCGATGGCGATCGGAGACCTAGTGGCAAGCGCTGGCCTCAAGTTCGTCGATCGGGGACCCGCTGAGCTTAAGGGGCTCGCCGAGCCAATGCGCCTATTCGCAGCCGTCACCTGAATAAGTTCCGGCGATTCCGCGTCAAAAAGCTGAGACGCTATCGCCGATGTTCACTTGTGGCCCATCAGAGAAGTGAGGGCGCCGCTCCTTGAGGTCCGCTGAATGAGACATGGCGGGCTCGATTTGCTCACGTTGAGTTCTCGCATTTTGGCCGGAGGCGGACCTTCGTAGGCGCGTAGTGTTTAGGCCATGCATCAACTATCAGGGAGCGAAGTCTTTCGCTTCTTTCCGGACAAAGTTGATGAACTGCTTAACGACTGCAGATTGGTCACCCCGGCGCGAAGCAAGCTTGAGCGCTGCCTTTGGCCGAATCGGACCTTTGATCGCGCGATACACTACGCCCTCCATGTTCATGCGTTGGAGCGACGACGGAACAAACGTAATGCCGAGACCCGCTCCGACCAGACTTAGCGTCGAAGTAATACGAGGCGCCAACTGTGTGGATGCACCAAGATTGCCCATGCGTGGACTGAACCCCGCGGCCTGGCACGCGGCAATGGTCGAATCGTACATTCCGGTCCCCGGAGGTCCGTAGAGAATGAATGTCTCGCTGGCCAATCGTTCGACAGAAATCGTCGTTTCGGGTTTGCTTTGAGCAAGGATGTGCGCGCTGGGCAACGCAACGACCATGAGCTCCTCCAGCAGAAAGGTTACGACAAGACCGTGCCCATCGCCTGAATTGGCACGTATGAATGCGACATCCATTTGTTCGTTCCGCAAACGGTCCACGGACGCGTTGCTGAGACATTCCTCCAATGTGAGGGACACCATTGGACAGGCCGCCCTGAACGCTCGAATGGCGCGTGGTACCAATGGATGAAAAGGCGTCGTGGATGTGACGCCGACGCAGAGTCGGCCCTGTTCGCCCCGCGACGCCCGCCGGGTGGTCTCGAATGCTCTATCCAGATGTTTGAGCGTAGCACGTGCTTCTTCCAGGAATGCGCGCCCAGCATCGGTCAACTCGACTCCTCGGGCCTTGCGAAGAAATAGTTGCACGTCCAGCTCCAGCTCGATTGCCTTGATCTGCTGGCTCAGGGGCGGTTGCTGCATGCCGAGACGCTCAGCAGCCCGCGTGATGTGCAATTCCTCGGCTACGGCGATGAAGTAGCGCAGATGCCTCAGTTCCATTTCCATATCCATTAGATATGAATCTTGTTAGATGCATATTATGGCTCGGACTGGCAGGGAGGCCTAGTCTTCAGGGGGAGCGAAGACAGCACAAGTGGGGTCCTCACATGAGACTGAACCGCCGCCGTTTTCTGACCGCTTCCTCTTCGATCGTTGGGCTCGCAGCCTTGCCGCGCACGGCGTTCTCGCAGCAATATCCGGCCCGGCCTGTACGCATCATCGTCCCGTTTGCCGCCGGAGGTCCAAATGACTTGGCGGCGCGCATTATCGCGCAAGGATTATCCGATCAACTCGGTAAGCAGTTCTACGTCGAGAATATCGGTGGTGCTGGAGGCAACATTGGAGCAGGACAGGCCGCGAAAGCGGCGGCCGACGGCTATACGATTTTTGTGGCTTCACCCAGCTATGTCGTGAACCCAACGCTTTTCACGAGCGTTCCTTATGATGTCCAGAGGAGCTTTGATGCCGTGACGCTCGTGGCAACCGCGCCTACAGTGCTGACGGTCCACCCGTCAGTTCAGGCGAAGACGGTCAAGGAGTTAATTACACTGATCAAGAGCAGCCCGGGCAAATTTAGCTATGCCTCTCCCGGAACAGGCACTCCACCGCATCTGTTGGGTGAACTGTTTCGGCTTTCCCTCCAGCTCGATATCGTGCACGTCCCGTTCAACAGCGGCGGCGCTGCGATCGGAGCGACGCTCGCCGGTCACACCCCTGTCTCGTTTGGCGCGCTTCCGCCTGCCATACAACACGTCAAGGACGGCAAGCTGCGTGCCCTTGCCCTTACCAGCACGACCAGATCACAGGCGCTGCCGGAAATCCCTAGTATCGCGGAGGCCGGTTACCCGGACATCGCGGCCGACATCTGGACGGCTCTCCTCGTTCCGGCCGGGACGCCGAAAGAGTTGACCAGCTTGCTTCAGCGCGAGATCGCGAAGCTGATGGCGCAACCGGACGTAAAGGACAGGCTTGCTTCGTCCGGATATGAGCCGGTGGCGAATACGCCAGATGAATGTGCCGCGCGCATGGCCGCTGAATACGAAAAATGGGGTAAAGTCATTCGAGCGGCGGGCATTAAGGCATCATGACGTTCAATCCGGCGGAGTCGACCGCAGTGGACAAGACCTCAGATCGATCGAATGTTTCCGCTCACTACGCGCGAAGCGGCCTGACTCATGCGATCGAGAACGGTGTCGTTCGAATGGGAAAAGCGATCGATACTGTCACCATCGGCGAGCTTGCAGCAGTGGACGAGTTCCATATTGGTGGCCGCAGGGCGACCGAACAGCTTATGCAACAGCTTGGCATCGACGCAAGCGATCACGTACTCGATGTCGGTTGCGGACTGGGTGGGCCGGCGCGATTTGTAGCCGACCGCTACCAGTGCCGGGTTAGCGGCGTCGATCTGACACTGGATTATGTCGAGACGGGCAATCGCCTGTGCGAATGGGTGGGGCTGAGCGATCGCGTCAAGCTCTACCAGTCGACAGCTCTTTCGATGCCATTCGAACAATGGAATTTCAGCGCAGCCTATATGCTTCACGTCGGTATGAACATCGAAGACAAGGAACGCCTCTGCTTCGAAGTCGCGCGCGTTCTGCGGCCAGGAGCCCTGTTTGCGGTGTATGACGTCATGCGAATGGCCGATGGCCACCTGTCTTACCCCCTTCCATGGGCCACCACGCACGAATGCAGTGCGTTGGGCTCGCCGGAAAGCTACAAGCGGGCGCTGGAGCATACAGGATTTGAAATCCTGTCAGAACACAATCGAAGGGACTTTGCGCTCGCATACTTTGAGGACCTGAGATCACGCGCCTCGGCGGCCACCGATCCCGCGCCGCTAGGCCTACACACTCTGATGGGCGACAGACGGCAGGATCAGATCAAAAACATGATCGCAAGCATCTCGAAGGGGGTGATCGCGCCTGTGGAGTTGTTCGCGCGCAAGGCACGTTGAGAACCGGCAACGTGGAATAGCCACTCAGCAGCGGGGAACTTCGGCCTGTGGCCCTTCGACATTTTGTGCCGCCCCACGGCTCGGCCGTTGTAGGGGCAAAGCAGACATTCCTTCTCGCTTTAGCCGCGGTTTAGTTTTACAGGTACACGGTCTAGCCTAGAGAAGCTTGGCTTCCGCTTCTGCGTCCCAGTCCAGCTCCCAAAGCACCTCGGTATCTACCGCCGTTTCGGCAGTGAAGTGCTTCGCGTTCTCAGTCAGGAGTCTTCGGGCCGCCTCCTCTGCCTCAGGCTTTAATTCGCAACCCTCATGGAAGGTTGCGATCGTTTCACCGGTTCGTTGAATCGGATCCCATCGTAAGATCTCGACCACTGCGCACCAGACCCCCTCTTCCCGTGCGCCGGCGAACTTGGATTCGTGATAGCGCTCAGCCGCCTCGGCAATGCCGACCCACAGCGGTCCATCTGACTCGATCTTGGCGTTCTCACGTGCCTCGAACTCAACTCCCTTCAAAGCAGGCTCACTAAGCCATCGCAGCTTGTTGTCGATTTCCAATTCAAGCCTAGTCCTGTTTTCTCCGATCGCCTCCTTTGCCTCGTACGTCACTTTAGGAGGCTTATGAGCGGCCCCCTTTGCCCGAGCGATGCTGGGCCTGCCTGCCTACGCCGCCAGATATCATCCGCAAGCGCGTCGAGTTCTTCTTGAGAGAGCGTCCATCGGTTTTCCCGTTCCCACTTCTCGCGATTGAGCTTAGGGGTGAGATCAACGATTTTCGTCTGGGGCTTCCTAAGTGCCTCCTCTAGGGCCATGCCCGTTTCGAGCGCGGCAAAGCCGGGAGCCAAAAGATCCTTATGGACTTGTCCATTCTCGTCGAACGTTAGATAGCTTCCTTGGGTCCTCTCGATGCGAACCGGTTTCTTTCCTCGTTCTCCAGGATTGCGTCAGCGACCTTTTGCTCGTCCCAGCGTACTGCGGCATAGCGTCTGTGCCGCGGATCAGGCCCATCATCACTCGCAGCGAGATCGCTTGAAGTCCATCTTCAGCGAAGAGGTAGAAGCGGACTTGAAAGCCCCATAGGACCTGTCCCTCAATGATCCCGCATGCTTCCGCACGTCATCGAAATGGGCAATGGCCAAGGCGGCGGAAATCTCCGAGGGAGCTATGCCCTACCCTCCCCCTGTGGCGTCTGGAGCTCGTTCTTGATGGCTGCGATCTTGTCTTGCATCTGATCGACCGGCAGTAGAGCGTCTGATCGCTTCAGGGCTACTGCTAAGCGCCGGCGGTGCATCCTCAGGTCCTCGCCTGATTGATGATCCTTGGTTCCCATCCACATATCTCGATTTGACATAGCCACACTCCACCAAACACCGGCTTGCAGTGGGTGGCCGCTCCTGGACGGCTCTAAAATTCTTGGAACCTCGATGCGCATCGTGGCATTAGAATAGGTTCCAGACCCGCTCGAGGTTTGGGCTCTCCCTCACAAAGCCGAGCCATGAAGAACGCCCCGGTCGAGAACAACCGCACCCTCGAATTGCTGATCAATTCCATTGTCGACTACGCGATTTTTATGCTCGACACCAAGGGTTACGTTAAAACCTGGAACACGGGAGCCGAGCGTCTCAAAGGGTATTCGCCCGAAGAGATCATCGGAAAGCCGTTTTCGATTTTCTACACGCCCGAGGATCGCGAATCGGGTCTCCCGCAGAAAGCACTGGCAACCGCGCGGGAAACCGGTCGCTTTGCGTCTGAAGGGTGCCGAGTTCGAAAGGATGGCACGCGCTTTTGGGCGCTCGTCGTCCTAGACGCGATTCGTGACGAGGAAGGCAGGCTGATTGGCTTTGCAAAAGTGACCCGTGACATCACCGAACGACAGAGGGCCCACGACGATCTACTGGAGAGTGAACGACGATATCGCCGGCTCGTTGAAGCCGTTGTTGATTATGCCATCTTTCAACTCGACACGTCCGGCCATGTAGCGACCTGGAATTCTGGTGCTCAGCGCATTAAGGGGTATGCTCCCGAGGAGATCATCGGCCGGCATTTCAGCGCATTTTACACGCCGGAGGATTTGCAGAACGAGGTGCCAAAGATGGCACTGGCGCAAGCAGCTCAGCAGGGACGGTTCGAGGCGGAAGGCTGGCGTATGCGCAAGGATGGCACGCGCTTTTGGGCCTCCGTTGTGATCGACCGAATCACAGATGAGAGAGGCGAAGTCCTCGGCTTCGCCAAAGTCACTCGTGATCTCACCGAACGTAAGCAGGCTCAGGACGAACTAAAGCACGTCCAGGAACAGCTTCTTGCCTCTCAGAAGCTGGAAGCAATCGGGCAACTCAGCGGTGGCATCGCACACGATTTCAATAACCTCCTAATGATTGTCCTTGGAAATATCGAGACTGCGGAGCGAAACAGTCGCCACGTTGGTAGCGCAAATCTCCATCGCGCGCTGGCCAATGCGAAACGGGGAGCACAACGAGCGGCGGCATTGACCAGCCGCTTGCTCGCCTTCTCGCGACGGCAGGCGCTGGATCCAAAGCCCATCAATTTGAACAATTTCCTGAACGGGCTGCAGGACTTTCTGCAGCGCACACTGGGCGAACGCGTCGAGCTTCAGACCGTTGGAGGCGCAGGGCTTTGGCAGATTGAAGTGGACGTCAATCACCTCGAGTCGGCGATTGTGAATCTGGCGATCAATGCCCGCGATGCGATGCCGAATGGTGGAAAGCTGACGGTCGAGGCCGCAAACGTCTCAGCGGATGAGGATTATGCTCGCGCAAACCCGGAAGTCGCCGTTGGACAGTACGTCGTCATTTGCGTCAGCGATACTGGCAGTGGCATGAGCCAAGAGGTCTTGGAGCACGCTTTCGAGCCATTTTTTACGACCAAGGAGCCCGGACAGGGCACTGGACTTGGTCTGAGCCAAGTCTATGGCTTCGTCAAGCAATCTGGCGGGAATGTGAAAATCTATAGCGAGGTTGGCGAAGGGACGAGCATCCGAATGTATTTCCCCCGGTATCATGGCGTTGTGCACCCTGCTCCGGACGATGGTAGCGACCTCGTGGCAGAAGGCGAGGCGACAGAGACAATCCTCGTCGTTGAGGACGATGCCGATCTCAGGACTTATGTTTCGGACGTGCTGCGGGACCTCAATTATCGTGTTTTATCAGCGGGTAGCGCCCAAGCTGCACTGACCATCCTGTTGCAGGAAGAGCATCAGGTGGATCTGCTACTAACAGACGTCGTTATGCCCGGGATAAACGGTCGCGAGCTGGGTCGACGGGCCCAACAGATAAGACCCCATCTTCATATCTTGTACATGACAGGGTACTCTCGAAACGCAGTGGTTCACCAGGGGCGGCTGGACGAAGGTGTCGATCTCCTGGAGAAGCCAATTACTCAGGCCAAGCTCGCACTCAAAGTCCGTGAGATGTTGGATCGCTGTAGCTCTAAGTCTCTAAGGTGAGGCCAGACTACCTGGGCATCAAGCGTACGAGCTTCGTCCGGTTCGTGCCATTTCGCTCAACCTGCTTACGGTAGCCGTCATTTAAATTTTTAAGGACTACCCTCGCCTAAAAAGCGAATTTTGAGGGTGTCCCCGGAGAGCGCAACAGTAAGTTGGGGGCGTCCAATGAGTACCCGCGGTCGAGCAGTCATTCCCGCTGCTGCTATTCGCAAACGTCTTCAGAGCATCGTTGCTGCGCTCACTGACTTGGGGGAAATCCAAGCCCGAGTTCTCGCGGCTGAGCAGACCGAAAAGCCGACCAGGCCCAAGCAGAAAAGAATGCCTCGACGCCGAGCCAAGCCCACCGGCAGGAAGCGCTAGCGTCACTCCAAGAACACTCCTCGATAGCAAGTGAGTTCGTCAGTACCAGTGTCGACCTGTGTGCTGGAATTGGACGTCGCTGCCGCAAGGCAAGGATCTGCTGGCGGTAGCCGGAGCAGGCACCGTGGCCCCTTCGCTTCAGCAGCTGGGCAGCCGCTGAAACCGAGCAAAATCCTTCTGATCCTCAACGGAAAGGGTTTCTGGTGGACTGGGCGGGGGGAGCCCATATTCCCTTGCCCGCCTGGCCGCGAGCTTGCGATACGCGCCGGCTTGTTGAAGCAACTGCGATTTGAATGCCGAAACGGGTTCGCTGGCCGCCAGCTTTTCAAGTTGGACGGCCCTCTCGAGATATTCGGTTAACAGCTTCATGAGGTATCACACGCCGTTTTTCGCTACCACTTGTCTTACTGCAGCGGGAGGTGCCGAGCCCGGGGCCGCCAGCCAGTCATTGATGTGCACGGCAGCCTCAGGTTGCCTGACCCGCTTCATCAACAGCTCTCGCTGAGTACCGGGTGGCAGCTGTTCGGCGGCTGCCCGCAACTTGGCAGCCTCCTCACTGAGGCGCTGCTTAAACGAGCTTGTGGGCTTAATGCTGCGATGCATGGTTACCTCGGAATACATTGGTCCGCTTTGGCAGCCTTGACCAACGATCAACGCTCATCTTAGGTTCCTTTCCAGGAACAGGAATTTCTTTGCCGCCCGCTGTCCGAATGCGTGAGGTCTAACCTGGAGGTTGTACTGGAAGTCTCTGCCGGAAAGTGCCAAACGGCCAACCACGACGTCAGAAAATTGTCTCATCGAAAGAATTTCGCCGCTTTTGCGAACGCCTGGAGACCGGCGGCACGGAGTTCGGCAAGCGTATGCTGCCCGGATTCCGCCGCTTCCAAAAGCTGTTCTTCGCGTAGGGCTTGTGCAGGACATCGAAGGCGGTCTCGGGATTGCGGTCGTAATTCGTCGTATAGATGATCGGAAAATCGAGTTCGACGATGATCCGGTGCAGCTGGCGATCTTCTCCGGATCGACGCGCCAATTGCGATCGAGCCAACTGCGGAGCGGGCCGATGCCCCCGCGCTTCGGCCGGTAATATTCAGCGAGCATTTAATAGCCGCCACGCAGTTCGTCGGCGACGTCCCGTTCGAGATGGAGATCGTCCAGGAGATGCTCGATCAAGGACTGCCAGGAAGGCAATCCGCGTGCTTGCGGAAGCCCGCCTGCCGCTCAACGGCGAGGGCGCACCTTTGTTGGTCGCGCTGCAAAGCGGGCAATCAGCCGCCGAAGCTCCGCTTTGTGCACCAGACGCGCTGCGGGTTCAGCGGTGACCCAGATCGCGGCTCGCGCTCGCCCTTCTCCGGGCCACCAGCGCTCCTGGCCGTGCACCTTCATCGGGAAGACGGCAACGTCTATGGTCCGCTTGCGGTCGCCCTTCCGCTTGCGGTGCTTGAATCTGCCCATCGCGCGTGTCGCGATGTCGCCTACGAGGCCCGCCTCCTCGTAATCCTCGAGCGCCGCCGTGTGATGCGGCTTCTTGCTGCGCATCGGGGACCCCTTCGGGACACTCCATCGGCGCTTGCGCCTCGTCGTAATCAGCATCACGCGCAGCTCGGTTGTCCAGACGAAACGGTAAGGCAGCGAACTGCTTCTTTCCCATCAGCTCCTCCAATTCGGAGTTTGATAAGCGAACGCCGCAGCCATGGTTCCTGTCAGCGCGGCGCTCAGAACTTACGTTCGACCATCTTGAGGCGCAGGGCGGCGATGGCTTCTCCGGGATTGAGGCCTTTGGGACAGGCCTTCGCACAATTGAGGATGGGGTGGCAGCGATAGAATCCTGAAGGGGTCTTCGAGCATGTCGAGCCGCTCGCCCGTCGCTTCGTCCCGGCTGTCGTTGATCCAGCGCGCGGCTGAATCAGGGCGGCCGGCCTCAGAAAGCGCTCGGAATCCCACCAGTAGCTCGGGCACGATGTCGAGCAGCAGGCGCAGAGAATGCACTCGTACAGCCCATCGAGCTTTGCCCGGTGCTCGTGGCTTTGCCGCCATTCCTTCTGGGGCTCGGGCGAACGGGTCTGCAGCCATGGCTCGACCAGGGCAAGCTGCGCATAGAAGTTCGTGAGATCAGGGACCAGATCCTTCCCCACCGGCTGGTGCGGCAAGGGCAACACGCGGAGCGGCTCACCCTGCGGAAGATCCTCGCTCATGGACTTGGTGCAGGCCAGCGTGTTCTGGCCGGCGATGTTCATCGAGCAGGAGGCGCACACGCCCTCGCGGCAGGATCGCCTGAACCGTCAAGGTCGAGTCGACGTTGTTCTTGACCAGATCAGGCCATCCAGCACCATCGGTCCGCAATCGCCCTGATCCACGAAGTAGGTGTCGAGTCGGGGATTGCGGCCGTCGTCGGGATTCCAGCGATAGACGTGAAATTCACGCAGGCGCGGGCCGCCCGGCTTTGGCCAGACCTTTCCCTGCTCGATGCGGGAATGTCTCGGAAAGACTGAACTCGACTATGCTCTTCTCCTCCGTCAAACCGGCCCGAAGCAGCGCAACTGCAGGAGTTCATCTACTGACAGACCGAACAGGACGACGCGAAACGCCGGTGCTGTTGCGAGCACCAGCAGCAGCAAAAAGATGCCGTAGACGAAGGCCGGCGGCGTGCTTCTAACGAGCCTGCAGGCCGCCTTGCGCATGCGCTCTCTCCGCTCCCGCACGCGCCATGGCTGCGCCCATCACGGCCATCGCAGCTCCCCACAGCAGGAAGCCGAGATCCCAGAAGATGCGCTGGCCTTCGGGCACCGTCTCATTCACCTGATGCAGCCGGAGGACCTGGTGGTCGACCACGCCCTCGACCAGGTTGAAGATACCCCATCCGAGCAGGATCACGCCGAGACAGTGCCAGCGAGACCATTGCAGCTCGCTCCTGCGTGCCCGCCGCCACAGCAAATAAAGAGCAGCAAGCACCGCGACATAGGTGGCGCTGTGGAAGAGGCCGTCCCAGGTCGTGTTCAGCTTGATGTTGTCGATGGAGTTGAGTGGGTACCAGCCGCTTAACATATGATGCCATTGCAGCAGCTGGTGGAAGACAATGCCGTCGAAGAATCCGCCAAGACCAAGTCCGAGAAGGACGCCTGCGGACGTCGGAAAGCTGTTCGGTTGACTGTCTTGCATGTGGTGAACTCGTGCGCGGCTCGGCACTTTGGATGCCACAACAAGCCATTCCTCACACGGGCGTTCCTATGATGACAGCTGTCTCGCCTAGGTTGTGCTTGCAATTGCAGCGCTAATTTATCGGAACTAAACCTGCGTTAATCATCGCGGCATTCGTTGATACGATTGCGCACTGCTTCCGGCATTCCTTCACCGATAGGAACGTTCGCCACGGCGATGCGTCTGTCGTCCAAACGTTGGAGATGCCTGAGTATTTTCTCCGAGGAACAAGGAAATTGAGAGAGGCCGCCATGGCATACGCCCTGTTCAAGGACGGGGAAAAGCTGAGCCGGACGTTTTCGACGAAGGAGGAGACGCTGGAGAAGGCGGACCAGGCCGGGCTGGTCGAACACGCTGACGGCCAGCCGGTGCTCGAGGACGATCTGAAGATCAAGTCTTGCTCTGCCGATCCCCAACCGCAGGACGAGGCGGATCTCGACTGGACGCCGGACAAGCCGGCGTCCTGATCATCCCTTGGATCATGCTCTAGCATCCCTTCCAGATGCTCTTGAAATTCCGATCAACCTCTGAATTCTGCGAACTCTCCAAGCGGATTTGGGCATCGCCCTGCATCGACGGACCGGGCGTGACCGTCCCATCGATCCGGCCAATGTTGGTGCCGCCCGCCGGCGTGCCGCGCGTCCGACGGTTGTCGATCCCTGCGGACCACCACCACCGCTCAATTGGGCCCGTTCCGGCGGCATTGGTTCCGGGAGCGGTCGTGGCTCCTGATGAGCTGCCCGAGCTGCTTGCTCCTGCACCGCCGCCCGAGCTGCTCTGTGCCGATGCTGGACCGCCGGAAGGAGCAATGAGATTCCCGGCGGCCGTTCCTGGGCCTACAGCTGCAGCGCCGATGTGAACAGACGGAACCCCCCATTTCGATTCGGGTTGATCCGCATCGCTGAAGCGCCGCGGCAACCAACATTTTACAAACCCGAGAGGTGAACTGATGCCCAAGGCCGTTGAAAACGATCCAAGAGAGACGCCGCTCGACGATCCGCGGCAGCAGACCGACACGCCAACTCACCGGCAGACCGACAAACCCTGGCAAGGCAATCCGGAGAAAGAGCAGATCGATCCGAAGCGGCCGCCGGTTGACCTGGAGAAATGGCAGAAATCGAACACGCACTAACGCGGTCTACCGGGAGCGCTGCCCTGAGCCGAACGTTTTTGAGGCAGAAACGTTGGCGAAGCTGACTGGCCCAGACTGAAACAGAAGGTGGGTCGGGCTGCCCCTTGAGCCTCGACCGAGATTCTTGGGCACTAGATATGCTCCAGCAAGGCTGCTCGACAAATTGGCCTGTTCGCACCACTCTGCACCTGCGGACTATCCGGTCCGTTGAGTACACCTCTGGCGCATCAAGCCGCTTGTGCCGATGACCCGTCAGAAGTGACAGGCACTGAGCACTAGCATGACGGGTAGCGAAGAGCCCAGGAATGCAAAGTACACGGCGACGTCCCTCTGGTTGTCGCTTAACGGGAATAAGCGTTCCGCATCGTTCCAATCTCCCTTGTGCCGCCAACATCTTGGCGCGTACTGGTGTTCCTCTGCCACATAGCTCCCGGTCTAGGGACCGGAAGCCTTTCCTGGCACGAGGGGGACATCACCCTGACGGGCCGTGACCTTTGTCATCGCTTCCGGGAGAGCCCGCGAGAATTCCCGTTCAGTTCAGTGATCGAGGTCTGTGCCGAAGCCAATGAGTGCTAACGCTGCTCACGTAGATGCCGATCGATGTCGATCGCTCGATCTGCATTGTAGGCGCGCTTCAGCAACGAGTTGCGTTCCTCTCCTGGAGGCTGGTGGTCTGCCTGTTCTCGCAAATTTGTCGCGAACTGCGCCAGCCGCGCTTCGAGAGAGTCTGTTTGCTTGAATCGTCTCCTGCGCTTGATCATGGTGAGCTCCCTTTGACGTTCGGGAGTTATATCTCCAGACAAATGCAAGCTGCAGGAACATAAGTTAATGGTGCGCGCGAAGTATTTCTGGCGGGCCGCATCAAATGATACGGCGGCCGAGTGGCTGGGGTACTAGAGTCAATGCCCGGTAGATATTCCACGATTCATGGAAGATGATCAGAAAAGCATCCATCCGGCCCACCTAACCGGATCGTTTCATTGCAACCGAAGCGGTAACAAACACACGATAATCTAGAAATGCCTCCGGACGGCCACGTGGGCGGCTGATGGTCACGTGCTTGGCCCCCCGCGGCAGCAATCTGGCTCGCTTCACGGGCGAGTGGGCGGCGTCATCGCACGACCGCGAGCCATGTGGCGGTGGCAGTGGCGGCAGCGATCGCTGTTCCGAAAGTCATAAGAGCATGATCGACCGGCAACGACCTGACCATTGCGTGGTGGGTCCCGATCGACGAGGTATCGGTATGTCCGGGAAGCCGTACGATTCCTTTTCCCTCCGGTCATAGCGTGCATCTTGGAGCTGTTGTCGGAGCCCTGGCTTGGGCTTACCTCGGAAAACGAAGTACATCTATGCGGTCGTGGAGCGCTCGCCGCGACCAGAATAGCGGTCCTGGCGGATTGGCCCACGGACGTCCTGGCCGGATGGCCGCTGCCGGCAGAGATCGAGAAGTCAATCCGGCAACTATCTGTCTAATCAGTCCAGCGCAAAAGCGGGTTCAGTGCACATTGGCGATGATGGCGGCCACGCGCCGGGAGTGCTGGTCGACAATCACAAGGCTTTTGCCCGCGATCAGATACTGGTCTCCCCAGAAACCATTCAGCACTTGAGTTGCTTCCGGCGGTAGGTCGGCGACGGCCGTCTGCCGAGGAATGGACGTCCCGATCATCATCTCGAAGTTGGGACGATCCATGGCCGGCGCTTGCGCCGACGAGAAGATCGCGCGGAGCTGTTCGCGTTGCTGGTCGCTGAGGTTCGGTGGGCCGGCAGTTTGCCGGATTTCACGGGCTCGACGGCCGGTCGAGTCTTCGTTTCGAGCCGGATCTTCCTTCGCAGCCGTGCTGATCGCCTCCCGCTGGGTCGGAACTCCGGTCCCAACTGTGGTGGTGGGCGCGCTGTTATCGGCTCCTGACGTCGGACGTCCCACATAGTCGGTGGCGCCGAACATCTGGGGTGCGACAAACCACAGCGCAAAGCCCACGAAAACAACCGCGGCGATAGAGCATCCCCACATCATCAGTCTGCGGGTGCCTTCTCTTTCTTCGTTTCGGGGAAGATTTGCGACCATGGCGAGCGTCTCCGCTTTCTTTCCCAACCGGAGCATCGATCTACCGTTCCTAAGTCGCTGCTCTGGGGTCGCCTCCGGGACGCAGAGCTCAGGTGGCGCCGACACCATCGGTTGGAACGTTCGGCTCTCGCGCGCGCTGATGAAAAGCAGTCGGGCTACTCGCAGCGCCGACAGGAGAATGCGATGCAACGACCTTCAGAACCCAAGCTACAATCGATTCCGGATGAACGCGTCGAACAGGCAGCTGAACATCCAGCAGGACCGTACGCCAGATCTGCCGACACCAGGACTGATTGGCGAATGTCCTCGCTCTTGACCAGGCGGCCTACGTTGTCGAAATCCTGTGGTCGACGAAGGTCCCAGTTCACCTCTCCGCCGACAGCATTGGATGCCCATTGGTGCAGGGCCTCGGCTGCCGCTTCTTCTTCCGTCGGAGCCCAGGACAGCGCCATTTGCAGGATAATGGGCTTCCCGTCCCCGCCTCCTCGACGGAAAGCCTCGATTACCCTGGTAAGTTGCTCCGGCTTCGCCTGAACGGTGATGAGAGCGCCGGCCCAGCCGCCCAGCCACTCTGCCGTCTTCTCCGTCACGGCCGCGCCCACCAGCGTGACCGGCTCCTCCGGGCGGGTATAGAGCTTTGCTTCAACGACGCTCACCCGGCCGCGATGTGTAACAGTCTCACCTGCTAGGAGCGCCCTGATGATATGAACGCATTCGAGCAGGCGTGCATTGCGCTCCTGCTTCTCGGGCCATGGAATGCCGGTGATGGATTCGTTGATCGCCTCGCCGCTCCCGAGAGCTAGCCAGATGCGACCCGGATACATCTGCCCGAGCGTCGCGGCACCCTGTGCGACCACCGCAGGATGATAGCGATAACCGGGTGCCGTGATGATCCCGAACGGGAGGTTAGTCGCTTCCAGTGCTGCACCCAGCCAGGACCATGCGAAGCCCGATTGCCCCTGTCGCTCGCTCCAGGGATGGAAATGATCGGACGACATAGCGCACTCGAAGCCGGCCTCCTCTGCCAGCTTGGTCCATCGGAGCAGATCGGCCGGTGCAAACTGCTCGTGCGAAACGTGATATCCGAAGCGCGCCATTGTCTGAACCGTTTAGTCTCCCAACGATGTGAGAGAGGGAGCCTGCTCGCGCCAAAAGGCATGCAACGCCCGCCCGGCCCTGAGCGCGCCTCTCTGCTGCTACTCGCGGGCGAGTTCGCCGGGAAGATGCTGCTCCCCCTGGTCGGCGAGAGTTGGAAACTCGCCTTGGTTCACTAAGGCCTCCACCGGCTCGACGGTTTCGGTTGTGACCGGTTTTTGCATATGAGGCTTCGCGTCCTCAAACGCGATTGCCATTCGCGCCAGCTCCCAATGCGCTTCGGCTTTTCCTTCTGGTTGCCCCTGATCCAGCCACATACGATGGGCCCGCTCGCGTATTCTCCGCTCCAGATCGGTCATGTGCTTCCGCTTCAAATGATTTTGACAATCGTATCGGCGCGGTCGAACACCGGATCGTCAGAGCCCTCACGGTCAGACTCCTCGACGTCGGTTTCGTCCTCGGCCGCCACGCGAACGGCTTCCTCCGTCTCGCTCAACCCGTCGGTCGTCTCGTTTGCGCCCATGCCTGGCTGATGCCGGCCGGTCACCTCGCTCCTCGGCCGCGCGCCGATGGGCTTGTCCACGTCTGCGGCGGAAGGCGAAGCCGAATCAGCGCCAAGATCATCTTCTCGACCTGTAATTCCGGGGAGCAGGACTTGATCTGATCCCTCAACTTGTGAGGTGTTGGCGTATTGAGATCCAAACGGCGAATTGACTTCGTCACGATCCACGGCTGCCTCCTAGGTTATCTAACCAGATTAGCGCTCCGCGATCGTGATCGTTCCTATGCCTCGATCCCGTCTTCGTGGGCGCCCGCAAACCTAGGCGCTGGCCTTCCATTAGGCGGCGGAGGGACATCCTCAAGGGGTTGGAAAGGTAGGAACGAACAGCCCCATCTTTATTTGCTAGAGAGCAAGACCGGATTAAGACATGCCCCGATCCCCTAATCCTTCTGGCGAGTTTCAAGAGGCTGAGCCTGAAGGCGTCTTGTTCGCGATATTCAACGCCGATGATCGCGTCGTTTGCAAGGTCGACTGGTCGGCCTTGCGTGAACGAGCAGTTGCTGATGGCACCGATCCCGATAATGTAGCTGCCACCTTCAGGAAGCATCGGGCGACAATCGAGCACATAGCAAGCTCCCAATTTGACGCAGGCAAGGAGGCGCCGGTTGTGGGGCTGGGCATTTAACACCAGCACAATTCTGAATGAGCTAACTTCGTCGTCCGACGGCTCCTCCACGGGCACGAGAGTGCCAGGATTGGGCGATTCGGAGGAGCAGCCTATGCAGTCAATTTCGACGATCGGTCTGGATATCTCAAGTCGGTCTTTCAAGTGCATGGCGTCGATGCAGCCGGCCAGGTGGTGATCCGGCGCCAACTCAGGCGCCGTTTCATGCTGTCGTTTTTTGAGAAGTTGCCGCCATGCCTGGTGGGGATCGAGGCTTGCGCGTCATCCCACTATTGGTCCCGCGAACTGCAGGCGTTGGGGCATACGGTGCGGTTGATGCGTCCGGCCTATGTGAGGCCCTACGTCAAGCGGCAGAAGAACGACACCACGGACGCAGAGGCCATTTGCGAGGCGGTCACGAGACCCAACATGCGGTTCGTGCCGACCAAGACGGTCGAGCAACAGAGCTGTCTGATGCTTCATCGCGCGCGCCGTCTCTTTATCCGCCAGCAGACTGCCGTCATCAATTCAATCCGGGCCTATCTTGCCTAGTTCGGGATTGTCGCCCCGGTCGGTCGCCGAGGTGTCGAGCAATTGCTGGAAGTCGTCGCCGATACAGCTGACCGCCGGTTCCCGGAGGTGGACCGCGCGTGTCTTGAGGCTCTCGGCAATCAGTTGCGGGCACTGAAGGCCAAAATCCTGGAGTTCGACAGACGCATCATTGCCTGGCACAGATCAAGCGCGACGAGCAAAGCGATCCCTGGTGTCGGTCCGGCGCTGGTCGCGAGCGTTGCTGATGAAGGCCTTCCGATCAGGTTGGGACTTCTCGGCCTGGGTTGGACTCGTGCCGAAGCAGAACTCGAGCGGAGGCAAGGACAAGCTTGGCAGTATCAGCAAGCAGGGCGATCGCTATTTGCGCAACCTGTTCACAGCAGGCGCACTCGCCGTGATACGCTATGCCAAGATCCATGGAACGGGGCATCGACCCCGGCTCTCCGCATTGCTGGCGCGGCGAGCAACCAAGCTCGCCGCCATCGCGCTCGCCAACAAACTCGCCAGGATAGCCCGGGCGATGATGGCGAGGAACGAACGCTACAAGGAACCCGCCGCTCTCATGGCGTAAAACGAGATCACGCCGGACATGCCGGTGTGACGTAACGGTCGGAAGGGCGAACAGCACTTAATGCAGCGCCGATCGATCCGGCGATCAGGACAACCCACACGCGCCACGGCATCTTTGAATGCGTGCTTTTGATCGGGACCTGATCCGCGGAGGGCATTATGGCCAGCGGTCACGTGAACCGCGCAAACAGGCCGAACACATGGCCGCACCGACCAACGCCGCCAAGTGAAGATTCTCCTTGCCAACCCGGAGCCGTCCACACATGGCCCGTAGCCGAACAGCGGAAAGGCGGTGGCAACGTCACGTATCAAGGATAGACCGGACATGAGAACGCCTGCGTCCGAACGCCGTGACGCTAAGCAGTCATTCGTCTGGCGCTTGAGTTGACAGAGCCAGCTGGAAGACCAGCTGCTGGGCGCCATCGACCAGTTCTTGGACGACATCGCCTGCGGGCTTAATTGCATTTACTAGACCGACGCCCTGCCCCGCAAGAAAATCCATCGAGTCAAGATCGCCAGAGGCGTCCGGGGTCGGTGGAAAGCCCATGAAGCGCAAGAGTGGCGTCGCCCGCCCACCGATCTTGGTCTCGCCAATCTGCGGCTCATCGGCCCGCTGCTCACTGCCGCGCGCCTCATCTGGCAGCCAGCGCTCGACAAAGGGCGTGCGCAGGGTGCGATGAGGGGCATTGGGCCAGCCGTGACCGAAAAGCGTCGTCCGCACCGTGTAATCTTCCGCTGCATCGATAACCTTCTGTTTATAGACCGTATGC
>NZ_JADPKG010000036.1:0-21104 GCF_023073875.1 Bradyrhizobium sp. 154 | reverse complement strand
CGGACCGCGAGCCTCTCTTCCTGGTAGAGCCGGAACAGTTTCTTGTGGTTGACCAGATAGCCCTCCCGCCTGAGCAGAACATGCAGGCGCCGATAGCCGCCTCCAAAGTTTTAGAGGCGACATCGGTACGCGCTCCGTCTCGCGATGCGAAACGCTCTCAGAGATTTCATCGAGGACCGCGCGCAGCCGTATCGAACATGAATGCCCCCAAAAAGGGAAAGCCTCACTATAGCGGACTTTTCGCGCCCCGCGATTCAACAATGTTTGCGATTGGGGAGGCCAGTTTTCTGCCCCTTCTTTTTGGAAGACGTTTCGACTGTGGACTCGCTCTCGAAGATCGGGATATTCGTAGGCCCACCGTTGGGATCAGGAACTCGCGTGTCGAGACCCAGGCGAGCCTATAGGCAGGTAGCTCTTTCGATGTCGGTCGTCTTGCTTCTCGCAGCCGGTGCCGCGGCCCAGGAGGACAAGAAGACCGACGACGACAAGCCGGCCGATCCGGACACGGGTGAGAGCACGGTTGAGGAAAAGACGCTCGGCCTACTGCCCAATCCGCTGCAGAAGTACGGTGTGAAGTTCGCGGCCACTTACATCGGCGAGGTGCTTGGGAGTGCTTCCGGCGGCCTGAAGCAGGGCGCCATCTACGAAGGCCGCCTGAACCTCGCCGTGGATGTCGACCTGCAGAAGCTCGTTGGCATCGACAAGCTCACTTTTCACGCCAACATGTTCCAAATTCATGGCGACGGCCTGTCCCGGCGCAATCTTCAGAACTTCTTCGTCGTCAGCGGAATCGAGGCTTTACCGTCCACGCGTCTCTACGAAGCCTATTTCGAGAAGCAATGGGGCGCGAAGAGGGTCTCGCTCAAAGCCGGCCAGCTCGCCGCCGACAGCGAATTCTTCAACACGAAGTACACGGACGTGTTCACCAATGCCTCGATGGGGTGGCCCGCGATCACGTCGCTCGACCTTCCCAGCGGCGGACCATCGCCACCTTTGGCGGCCATGGGCGCAAGACTGCTGGTCAACGTGACCGACCAGCTTTCGCTTCTGGGCGGGATCTTCGACGGCGACCAGGCCGGACCCGGATCCGGCGACCCCCAGGAGCGCAATCGCTACGGCGTTAATTTCCGCGTCAATGATCCGCCGTTGCTGCTCGGTCAGATCGAGTACGCCTGGAACAACAAGAAGGGCGATCCCAACCTGACCGGCCAGATCAAGTTCGGCGGCTGGCGGCACTGCGGCTCTTTCCCCGATCAACAGCTCGCGTCGAACGGCGTCTCGCTCGCCGCTCCCGGTAGCAGCGGCGAGCCCCTATTGCTGGCAGGAGACTTCGGTGGGTGGGCGGTCTTCGAGCAACAGATCTACCGCGTGCCTCACAGCGACGATCGTGGGATCGGTGTCTTCGCAAGAGCCGCCGGCGCGCCCGCCGATCGCAACCTGATCGATCTCTACGCCGATGCCGGCGTCGAGTTCATCGGGCTTCGCGACGATCGGCCCGACGACAAGTTCGGCATCGCCGCGGGTTATGCTCATGTCTCCAAACGGGCGCAGGCTCTCGACGCGGACTACCGGACGTTGGTCAATCCGAATTGGCCAGTGCGAAGCTTCGAAGGTTTGCTGACGGCCGTTTACCAGTATCAGATCAAGGATGGCTGGACGCTGCAGCCGAATTTCCAATACATCGTCCATCCCGGAGGCGGGGCCGCGCTGCCCGCCGGCGCTCTGGCAGGTAAGTCTCTCAAGAACGCTTCGATCTTCGGCCTCCGAACGACGCTCAAATTCTAGGATGGAGAGATCATGACAAGTCCTCAAAGCTCCATGGCGATGGATGTCAGCTTGACCCGGCGAAGTCTCGGCAGAGCGCTAAAATTGTCGGATGATTGGGGTAAACCGGAAGCGAGCGGCCAAATGTCCGAACGGTGCTTTTGACCCATCTCGGACATCGGGGTCATTGGTTTTGTTTCTGCGACATCCTGGCCAATATGAACGTCTTTTGGATGGAGATGGGATCCTGTAATCTAGAGCTGCTTTTTTTTGAAACGAGACGTGCCGACGTCTCCGTTCGAGGCGAATGGCAGTGAAGAATGCCGTCGGCGGGCATTGCACTCTCAAAAGAACCGACCATTCTTTCTGCCGGTCACTGGCCGAGCACTCGCCGTGCGCACGGGCACCCGAAACGAGGGAGGGCCGCTGATGGTCAAGAAGACACATCCTGAACCAGGCGATCCGGTGGCGGGCAATGGAGTTCTAAGCCGCCGTATCTTTCTTGAAGGCGCGCTCATTGTTGGTGCGACGGGCGCGGGCCTGTCCTGCGGATCGGCAGAACCGCTTACGGTGCAGCCATGGATGAAGGTGCCGGGTCCGGGATTTGCGGGCTACGGCCAGCCCTCACCGTTCGAGAGCAAGGTCGTCAAAGTCTTTCCGCCTCCTCCCAATCCGGCCGGTGTCGGCGCATCACGCACGCCGTTGCACCTGCTCGAAGGAATGATCACGCCATCCGGGCTGCATTTCGAGCGTAGCCATTCCGGAATCCCAGAAATCGATCCCGATCAGCATCGGCTGGTGATCCATGGACTTGTGAAGCGGCCGCTTGTGTTTACGGTCGAAGCGCTGTCGCGCTATCCGATGCAATCACGCATCGCCTTCATCGAGTGTGGCGGCAACAGCCAGGCGCTCAACGCGCCTCAGGCGCAGCCGCTCAATGTAGCGGCTATTCACGGCCTGCTGGGTTGCGCGGAATGGACCGGCGTGCGGCTCTCCACGTTGCTCGACGAAGCTGGCATCGAACCTGAGGCGCGCTGGGTGATCGCCGAGGGCGCTGACGCTGCCGCTATGAGCCGCAGCATCCCGCTCACCAAAGCGGTGGATGATGCGCTGCTCTGTCTCTATCAGAACGGCGAGCGAGTGCGGCCTTCGAACGGCTATCCGGTGCGGTTGCTGCTGCCTGGTTTCGAGGGCAACATGAACGTGAAGTGGCTGCGCCGGCTCAAGCTGACTGCCGGCCCCGCCATGACCAAAGACGAAACATCGAAATACACGATCCTGCTCAAGGATGAAAAGGCCTGGCAGTTCGTGTTCCCGATCGAAGTAAAATCCGTCATCACGCGTCCGTCGCCGGGACTCGCGTTGAGGGGACCGGGGTTCTACGAGATTTCCGGGCTGGCCTGGTCGGGCAACGGCAGCATCCGGCAGGTCGACGTGTCGGCTGACGGCGGACGAAGCTGGGCGCCGGCAGCTTTGCAGGGCCCGATCCTACCAAAGGCGCCCGTGCGCTTCCGCGCAGCATGGCAATGGAATGGCGGTCCCGCCGTGCTGCAGAGTCGCGCCACCGACGACACGGGCATGGTGCAGCCAACGCGCGCGCAGTTTGCCGACGAGCGCGGCTTGCGTGGGGTCTACCACTACAACGCCATCGCAAGCTGGCGCATCGACGAGATGGGGGAGGCCAGCAATGTTTACGCTTAAAGCCGTTGCAGTCTGCGTATCTATGCTGACCATTGCACCGGCGGCCGTGGCCCAGGCCCCGCAGTTCGGGCAACCGATCGCGCTCGCCGACATCGCAGCGTGGGACATCAGCATCGGACCGGATGGCGCAGGTCTGCCGCTTGGTCGTGGCACCGCAATCGAGGGCGAAGCCATCTATGTAGCGAAATGTCAGGCCTGTCACGGCGAGAAGGGAATCAGCCCCAGTGTCGCGCTCGCTGGAGCGCTCGCCGGCGGCATGGGCACACTGGCGCCGGGCAAAACACCGATAAAGACGGTGGGAAGTTTCTGGCCCTATGCAACGACGCTGTTCGACTACATCCGCCGCGCCATGCCATTCCAAGAGTCGAAATCGCTCACGGCGGATGAACTCTACGCGGTATCGGCCTATATCCTCAATCTCAACGGGGTCGTCGGGTCGAACGATGTGATCGACGCGCAGTCGCTGCCCAAGGTGAGAATGCCGAACCGGGACGGGTTCATCCCGTTCCCGCGCAATCCGAAGTAGCTCGGGCCGACCTTGGTCCGCTCGGGCCCCTTCGCGACAGTTTGCGCAGGCGGAGACATGTCCGCAGTTGGGGGTAGACCCGAAGTCTCAGGCTGAGGGGCAAACCGGCGCGATTGACCCAAACCGGCCATTTCGCGCGGCGGCCCGGCCCAAAATAGCCTTTGGAAAACGCCCGGATCTCAACGAACTTGGCGACACTGATCCCAGGAGTCTCTCCGACTTGCTGCTTTGTTTTTCGCTGCAAACGCAATGCCTGTCACCTTCAAGGCTCATATGTGAAACAACGATACCAGCGCCTCGTCCGTGCGACCAAACACAAAGGAGGAAACGTTATGAGCGCGATCTGGCCGGAAATCCCCTTCGAGGCATGGTGCGAAACCTGTTCCGCGCTTCATTTGTATTGCCAAGTTGTCGGCAAGTATCGGCTCGCGAGGGACGCCGTGGGTGAACCATTCATGGCACGCGACTTTCTACGTGAATGCTCGCGGGCTCACGACTTCGCTGGTTCCAGACGCCTCTGGTATCGAGATCACCTTCGATCTCTCCCGTCATATCGTGATCGGAGAGGCCTCTGACGGGCACCGGGTTGAAATGGCGCTCGGGCCGATGTCCGTCGCCGACTTTAACGCCCGGTTCTGTGAGTTGGTGGGACGTCTCGGCGGTACACCGGAATTCGACGACCGGCCCAATGAAGTCCCCAATCCGATCCCCTTCCGGGACGACCGCCAGATCCGACCCTATGATGCAGACGCGGCGACGCGGTTCTTCAGGGCCCTGATTGCGATCGACCGTGTGTTTCATCGGTTTCGGACGGGCTTCACCGGAAAGGTCAGTCCGGTCCATCTCTTTTGGGGCAGCTTCGATCTCGCGGTGACGCGCTTCTCCGGACGTCCTGCTCCGCTTCACCCCGGGGGGGTACCGGGTTTACCGGACGAAGTGACGCGCGAGGCCTACAGTGATGAAGTCTCATCCGCCGGCTTCTGGCCGGGCGGAGGCGGCACAGACTTTGCGGCTTTCTACTCCTATGCCTATCCCACTCCGAACGGCTTTGCCGATGAACAGATTTTGCCGACGGCCGCATATTTCGATCCGAAGCTCGGAGAATATCTCCTGGCCTACGACATTGTGACGAAGTCGAGCGATCCCGAGGCGACGCTCATGTCGTTTCTGGAAAGCACCTATCGGGCGGCAGCCGATGTCGGACGCTGGGATCGTGCCGCGCTCGAATGTCCGATTGGTCACCCCCTTCGGCCCCGCCCTCTGGACAGGAAGAGATGAAGTTCGGCGAGCCTTCTCCTTGATCAAGCAGAGCACCTTAAGCGCGACGAAGAGCCATTACGCTGTGCCGGCGGGGCTGCTCGTCAAACGCGAATTTCTGTCGACCATTGGCCCTCAATGGTGGGCGCCGCCCGACTCGGATCTCCCTTGATGTCCGCTTTCAACGCGCCGCTTGCGGTCCAATCGGTCGGATCCACAACCCGAAGAAGAATGCCGCCTAGCAAGGCGCAGAGCGCCGCCACTTGCAACACTGTGCGTAGTGCGCGTTCGAACGCTGCCGTTGCGGCTTCGGTGATGCCGGCTTGTCCGGCCAGTATTGCATTCAGCGCTCCGTTGGCTTGTGCCCGCGGCGCACCGGCTAGATGATACGAAAAGCTGGCGAACAAAACGGCGCCAAGCGCCGCGACTGCAAAGAGACCTGCCACCCGGGCGACCGCGTTGTTGACGCCTGAAACGACCCCGGCGTGGACGTCGCCCACCGAACTGCTTGGCCTGCTGGGTCGACAGCACCGCGTCGTGGCCCCAGTTGACGTTGATCAGCACGTCGGCGCCGGAATTCGCGACGTTCAGAAGATATGAGGAGTAGTCAGGCGCACCGAGCGGCGCCACCTGGTTGGTCACGGTGGTCCAGCCGGCGGTCGCAAGGAAGTCCTGCATCGACTTGGTGACGGTGTGACCGTAGGTGTAGTCCGGCGTGAGATACGAAGCCTTCTTGCCCTTGCCGAACTCCTTGACCAAGTAGACATTCCGACTTCCGCTTCCGGGCCCTAAGCTGAACAACGGAAAAGCCGCCGCCCGAAGCCGGAGTTGAGTTCTTGTTCCGATCTGTGGGCAAGCCTGCGGTTCGGCAACGATGATGATGAGACAGGTTGTCGCAATCTTGCTCGCTCTCAGTTTCCATAAATCGGTTTGACTGACAGTCTTGGTCTCAGTTTTTGGGCTGCGCGCGCATTCCGCGGCCGAGTCAGCGAAAAATTTGCGAGGAGTGCGCGACCTGAGTTTCAGATGATACCGCTCAAAGTAAAAATTTTTGCGCGCACAAGGAATATGAGGGTCAATTTCTTAACCCGCTCATAGGGAATTGTCGTCACCATCGATCACACGCTGAAGTAGACGCTCGAGAAGCGTGCGTTGCGGTCGTAATCCAGTGAGCTCGCCGCTGCGCCGACCAGGCGCGTCACCTACTGACCTTTTTTAGGGGTCCGAGGACCCGCGGAGTGTTGCCATGCCTTTCCAATTCAAACTTCGTATTCATGGGCGACTGATTTCGGGTTTTTTTGCTGTGTGCGCGATCATCGCGCTTTCTGTCGGATACACGGTGTTTGCCGTCGGCGGGATTTCCACGACTGTCGATCGCATGGTGAACCTGCGCACACCCGTCGCGCTCGCGAGCACAGAGCTGGTTGGTAATCTCTATTCGACACTGGCGACATTGCGTGGCTATCTCTTGACGGGAAATCCGCAAGGCAGGCTCGATCGGGCCGCGATGTGGAAGGAAATGGATGCCACAGTTGCTGGTTTCGATGAGAAGGCTGTACATTTTACCAACCCTGAGAACAGCCGAAAATGGACCGAGGCTAAGGCCCTGCTCGCAGAATTCAGAGCTGCCCAGGACAAGGCCGAAGCTGTCGCGTTCACTTCCGAGGCATATCCAGCAACTAAGCTACTGGTGACCGAAGCCGGCCCGCGCGCCGAAACAATCTTTTCCGAGATCACCAAGATGATCAACGACGAGGAAGGCCTGGAGGCGACGGCGGAGCGGAAGAGACTGCTGAAAGCCATGGCAGACACGCGGGGCAATTTTGCCGCCGCGACCGCTCAACTTCGCATGTACCTCTTGTCGGGTGAAAAGCACGACAAGGAAAAATTCTTCAAACCCTGGGAGCTCTTCGACAACGGCTATACCGCGGTGAGTGCGAAGAAGAACCTGCTCACGCCGTCTCAGCTGCTCTCTTTCGAGAAGATCACGAAGGCGCGGGGCGAATTTGTCCCCCTTTATGAGAAGATGTTCGCCTTCAGGGAGTCCGCGGACTGGAACGCGCCTGTGCATATTCTCGTAGCGGAAGCGGCGCCGCGGGCGTTGAAGATTCTCGACCTGCTTGACGGGCCGAAGGGTGCCGACGGCACCCGCTCTGGAGGCATCAAGATGAACCAGAACAGGATGCTGGCCGAGGAAAGCCACCAGGTGCAGACGAGTATATCGTTCCTGAAGCTGGTCCTCTGGGGCTTGCTTGCGGCAGGACTGGGCCTCGGCGCCACCATTGCGCTGCTCACTGCTGGCGCGATCGCGCGCCCGATCCAGGGGATGACCGCCGCCATGGGCAGGCTTGCGGGAGGCGATACGTCCACCGCGATCCCCGGTCTGGGCCGGGCTGATGAGGTGGGCGAGATGGCCGAGGCGGTTCAGGTTTTCAAGGACAATATGATTGAAACCGACCGGCTGCGTGCCGTACAGGCGCAATCGGAGGCTCGTGCCGCCGCCCAGCGCAAGACTGACATGCAACAACTCGCTGGCCGGTTCGAGGCTGCGGTCGGAGAGATCATCGAGACGCTGTCGTCATCCTCGACCGAACTCGAGGCGGCCGCCAAGACTCTGAGCAGGACGGCCGAGAGCACCCAGCAGCGCTCCGGCATGGTCGTCGCGGCTTCAGAGGAAGCCTCGACCAACGTTCAATCGGTTGCTTCCGCGACCGAAGAGATGAGTTCATCAGTCACTGAAATCAGTCGCCAGGTGCAGGACGCAGCCAGGATTGCCGGCGCGGCAGTGGACCAGGCACAGAAAACCAACGATCGTGTCAACAAGCTGTCACAGGCGGCAACCCGCATTGGCGACGTGGTCGAACTGATCAATACGATCGCAGGACAGACTAACCTTTTGGCGCTGAACGCGACGATCGAAGCGGCGCGGGCCGGCGAGGCCGGACGCGGCTTCGCTGTCGTTGCTTCCGAAGTCAAGGCGCTCGCCGAACAGACCGCGAAGGCGACTGGGGAGATCAGTCATCAGATCACCGATATACAGGCGGCCACCCAGGATTCCGTCGTCGCGATCAAGGAAATCAGCGGCACGATCAGCCGGATCTCGGAAATTTCCTCCGCAATCGCATCCGCGGTCGAGGAACAGGGCGCGGCCACGCAAGAGATATCGCGCAACATCCAGCAGGCTGCGCAAGGTACCCATGAGGTCGCCTCCAATATCACGGAGGTGCAGCAGGGAGCCACGGAAACCGGTTCAGCCTCATGTCAGGTGCTCGCTTCGGCGCAAACGTTGTCAAACGACAGCGCGAGGTTAAAGACAGAGGTCGAGAAGTTCCTGACCACCGTACGCGCAGCTTGAGGTGCCTCTATGACAAGCACCTCAACATCAGCGAGTTACGCTGGCGTGGTCGCAGCCACAATCCGTGATGGGGCCTCCGAGTGGGCGGCTGCCAACATCATCCCGCTGCCATTCAGTCGAGAGCGGTACCTGATTGTCCAGACCAGAACGGACTGCGAATTGCTGCGACGGAACGTCAATGTCGTTATCGAGTGCCTTAGAGCTCTCAATGGCCTACTTGAAGGTGTGGATGACAGGTCGATACGTTGAGGAATCTCAATCTCAGGTGGCGCGGCTGAACGAGCTGCTCGTGCTTCGGCTTGATCAGCTAACCGCCGCGGATCGCTTGCTGCAGGAGATGCTCCCTTACACCTGACCAGGACAGATTGTGCGGCACAATGGGCGCGTACGTTCGTCTTTCGACACCTCGATCTAGGTCTCGATAACATCGTGCCCCGTCGCGCGGAGCGCCGCAAGGAGACCGCTCGGCACCGCATACAGGAATAGGCGACGCGAACGAGATTACTTGATGCCAGGTAGCCCGCCGTCGCGAAGTCGCGCTTTACTGACCATGGCATCCTCGATCATGGATGCCAGCGCACCTTTATAGCTCGGGTTGGGCGCTAGAGACTGCCGCAGCAATGGCGCGCTCGACCTCTGAAGCCAACACGCTCAGGTGATCGGCAAGCCTCGCGAACAATTCTCTTTTTTGCAGGTCTATGACATCGCTGATCGATTTGCAGTCGGCGGCATCGTTGCGGAGCTTCTTGAACTGCTCATGCATCTCCCTCATCTTCTGTGTGCCCCGTCGGCACCCTCTGTTTCATTCAGTCGAGTTGATGGAGGTGTACTTGAGCTCCCGCCGATCCATTTCCGAACGGAGCAACTTTGCATAGTTGCGCAGATTGTCGCCAGCAATGCGGGAGCGGCGGCCATTCGAGCGATCAGCCAACACTTGTCGTTGCACACTTTCCCAAAGAGACAATAAGGTCTGATCTTTCGAGCTTGAAAAGGTCATCCACAGGCCCTCATTAATTGGCCGCGCCGATTGTACCGCGTAGGTCGTGGGCCGGATTGTTCGGTTGCCGACATTGCAGTGGTGAAGCCAAGCGCTCGTTGCACATTGGTCACACCTTCTGTAGGTTGCGGATGTAATGGTAGCTGACAAGAAATAGCGCGATGATCCCGGTGTAAGCGTAGGAACCGAGTACGTGGGTAAAATTCATGCCGCGTCTGCTATCGCGTGGCCCATACAGGCACTGAAGGGATCTCTCGGCTGAAGCCCCGAGTGCGAAGCTCTCATCCGTCAGGCAGACAAGCTGCTGTTCGAATCGTCGAACGAGAACGGATCGGTCCGTCTCCAGCGATCTACCAAGCCGTTAACGGCGGTTAACGTAAAAATCTGCAGCGAGTCTGGCGAAGGCACGAGCATTCGCATGTATTTTCCTCGCTATCATGGTGCCGTGCAACCTACCATCGAAAGTGACGACCAACCCCTAGCGAAAAGCGAACCAACAGAGACGATCCTCGTCGTTGAGGACGACCCTGACCTCAGGACCTACGTCGCAGACGTATTGCGGGATCTCAACTATCGAGTTTTATCGGCCGGTACGGCGCAAGCTGCGCTGACCATCCTTTTACAACAAGATGAGCAGGTGAATCTGCTCCTCACAGACGTCGTGATGCCCGGCATAAACGGCCGTGAATTGGGCCGACGAGCGACAGATAAGACCAGAGCTTAAAATACTTTACATGACGGGTTATTCTCGAAATGCGGTCGTCCACCAAGGGCGGCTCGATGAAGGCGTTGATCTTCTGGAAAAGCCGGTTACCCAAGCGAAGTTGGCTCTCAAAGTTCGCGAAATGCTGGATCGGTCTGGCTCCTCTGTCTTGACCTAAGCCACTCGGGAGGCGCGTCTGTCACAACGCCGGGCACTTCAACCAATATCGGCGGTTTCGGCCAGCCCTTGAGGCCATAGAGCGGCACTGCGAGGAGGCCGCCACAGCTCGCGCAGACCACTTCATCTAGCTCAAGCAACCGGGCATCTACGCCACACCATCGGGCCATGCCAGACCGCGACAAAGAGCCTGTAAGGAAGCCAAGCCGTCTTGGTTGGACGAGGCGCGGCGCATCATCGACGAGTACGGCGCCGACCTGCGGAGGATCACCAGAAGCTGCGTCGTAAGCTGAACTAGGGCCTCAGGTTGGCGACTCCTTCCAGCCACGTGTACTTCCGCTGTTGGCCCTTAGCGTCGAACCTCAATCCTCGCCTTGGCGTCGGCTCTTTGGGGTAGACCGGACGTGTTTGCCGTCATGGCCTATCGACGCTCGTGACCCTAACCGCAAGTCATTGCTCAGAGCAAAAACAGTTGATAGCAGCTTGCCGTCGGTCAAGCGGCCATGATGGGCGGACGGGTTGTGGCCCGTCCTGGCCATCATCAATGATTGCATTCCGTAAAGCTCGGGTTAATCTTACCTAATTCCCGCAGCGAGTTTTCAACAAACGGCCCCGCGCTAGCGCGAGCATGTAATGTCGGGTTTTGGAAGCGAAGCAGAAATCAGATGCTCCTTCCGAGCTTATCGGTGATGGCCCGATGCGGTCGTTGCTGGATGCAGACTCCAGGGACATCCAAACAGCTCGAATCTTAGGCGGGCTAAGCAAACTGTGGGCGTTCGCCGACATCCTGAAGCGTCACGCCTTCAATGACGATCGGCTTTAAGGCGATCGTGTTCGAAGCTCACGCAACCAACGCGGTTAACAACTGCAGCCGTTTCAGCACGAAGCGGCCACAGTGCTTCCGCCTCAGCACGAAGTGGCTGTCGGCAAAGGCGCCCTATCCTGTCAGCACAGCGTTCTGCTCGCGTCAGCTGCCGAGGCGAATCGCCCACTGACAGCCGCACACGACTGTTGCCACATAGAGCGCGGCGCTTACCTAAAGGACCTCTACTCGAACTTGTGCCACACCTCGATCAGTAATTCCTAAGCCGCGTGCAGCGCCAAGGGAGAGGTCCAGCACGCGGTCGCGAATCCACGGTCCGCGGTCTGCAATCCGAACTATGACCGACCTGCTACTCGCAATGTCGGTGACGCGAACCCGAGTTCCGAAGGGAAGACTTCGATGGGCCGCCGTCATTTCATCGCGATTGTAGAGCGACCCGCTCGCTGTTTTACCCTTTGTATAAGAATAGAAGGACGCTTTTCCGGTGAAGGCTTTATTGAACGATTTGGAAGGCCGGAGATCGTCTGGCGTCCGCGTCCATAGTGGCCCTGCCTGAATATCCTCAGGAGGACTTTGTTTTTGCTCCTTCTCTTCAGGAGCAGGTTCAGCATGTGCCTTCGGAATAATAGACCATCTATCGTCGAAGTTTTGTGCTGAAGCATACGGAGACTGCAAGCAAGCAGATAAGGACGCGATCGCGATTCTTGCAAACAGAAGACGCATGATCAACTCCACTCACTGACAAAAAACAACGAATCAATGATTTTTAACAAGCGGCGTTCCCGAGCGTGCAGAGCAGCATACAACGGAACAGCGTCATCAATTTGGGGGTGATTTTTTGGGTAGGTCGGAACTACTCTGTGGCGCAGATTATGCGCCGAGCGTCATCCGTAGCTGCCTCGCCCGACCATCCAACGACCGTCTGCTTTCAGGTGGAGAGCGGATTCGTGAAGTCTCTTCACTCCAGCATGTGATCCAAACGGACATCACTAATCCTTACAACTCTCTCCCGACGTGTGTGCTCTATAGTCGCGTTACATGGACAGCGGAAGGTCCTATGGTGGCCGCGACATGATCCACGTCCTCGACATCGATCCGCGCAATGCGCGGCGTTGCCTGCACGCCGGACGGCTCCAAGCAGGAGCTTAGCCGGACGGTAGTTGGTGCCGTCCGGATTATCCCCTTCCTTCATCAAACAGATTTGGTGTGTGGCTCTTGCGCGAGGAGAAGCCCAAACAAGGAGGCATGTCGTGAACAAACCCTTTTTCCCGAACGTGACTCTTCCGGCGTCTGACCATCGCCGCTTGGAACGGCTCGCGCAGGCGGGCGCGGATCAAGGCGACGTGGACGCACGTTTTCTGTTGCGTGAGATCAACCGTGCGGAAGTCGTCCCTGATCGCGCAGCCAGATTGGACAGCATCGTTACCATGGGTTCGTGGGTGACGTTCTGGATCACTTGGGGCTTCCCCCGCGAGACAAGGCAACTGGTGTACTCCGAAGACTACACGTCCGAGCGAACCCAAATCCCCGTGATGTCGCCGTTGGGTGCAGCGTTGGTCGGGCTGAAGGTCGGAAGCGAAATTCCCTTCTTCACCGCTGGGCGCACCAACGTCGTCAAGATCGAACGCGTCAGCCGAGGTGATCCGAATGATGTTGTCAGGGTTCTGTTTAGCAATCCGGAGGTCAAGGGCAAGAAGCTCTTTGATGACAATGATCCGGGACCATCGGCCGCTTAGGAAAGGAGAGAAGGTAATGAGCAAGACTAATCGCAAAGGCAAACCTGAAATCGTGTTGCCGCCCATCGCTGTGATAGAGGATGAGGCGAGGCGTCTCAACGCTCTGGCCAGTTCGAGCGCGGTGCTCTTCCCGCGCGTGGCCCATTTCCTTGCACAGGAGATAGAGCATGCAAGCGTGGTGGCGGACAATTCCGATCTGCGCGGCGTAGTCCGCATGGGCTCGCAGGTCCGGTACTGCGATGACAAGACCGTGAAGTCCGGGACGTGGTATTGGTTTATCCCCACGAAGCGGACATAACGCTGAAGCGCGTCTCGGTTCTCACGCCGGTTGGAGCTGCGTTGATCGGCCTGTCGGTTGGCCAAGCCATCGAGTTTCAAACGCCGGGCAACAACAAGCGGTCCTTGACGGTGCTAGGCGTGTCCAACTGAAGGAGGCGTTGATATGCGCGACGTTTCAACCAGACAGGCCGCCTTTACAGTCATCGGTATCACCATCGTCTTGGCTGCCGTGTTCTATCTTGCGACCTTCTTCAAGGCTTGAAGGTCCAACCTCTGGGGGCGGCCCCTCTCGGTCTATGATCGAGCTGGGGCACCCCACTGCGCGTTGCCCGCGCGGTGAAACTCGGTCGTCCGTAGCCGAAGGAATTGCTTAATCGCCGTCGCCGGGTCGGCGCACATCGTAACCGCCAACTGGGAGCTAATGAATCACTGGCTCACCATAGAAACGGCGGTGCAGCTTTTCGCTGACGCCGAAGCTGATTTCCAAGATGAGGCGCGGCGCGCGTTTGGCCAGCGAACCCATATGGAATCCGAAGGGATCCTCGACAAAGCCGAAGCCTTCAGGCCCCGTCAGTTTCACGATTGCTTCGCGACCATAGGTCCGCTCGATTTCCTCGGAGGGGTGGCCGACCATGAGGGTGAACTGGTGTCGCAGAAGGCGCTGCCTGTGGCTGCCCACGACATAGACATGCGGGCCCGAATTTTCGTCTACCGCTTCGATGTAGAAGAAGGACTTGATCATCCTCCAATCATCGAGATCAAAATGAAACCGGTCCTGTGAGGCTAGATGGAGGTCGTAGTCTTTCGCGTTCTTGCTCGGAAAGCTCCACCAGAGCCGCGTCGCGGTGACGCGCGCCTCGCCTCCCAGATAGTTCTGGGCGATCTGCAACAATAGCGGATCCTGCTGGACGCGGCAGGCCGCTTCGCAATCCAGCACGCGTTCGAAGAAGTGACCTGTGACAATGGCCTTCCCGGTCGCAAGCTCGATCGGGCGATGTTCCTCGGCGACCAGCTCAATTTTGCGGTCGAAATTGCCGAAACAGGGCGTGCGTCGGGCAAAGGAAGAGATCTGCGACGTAATGTTTGCCGGAAGGCTGACGCCCTGAAATAGCCCGTCTCGCCGCAACTGCTCCGTCACATGCTCGGCGCTAAGTTCCGGGAAAAGCGTGTTCGTGAGATCGATGTGTTCCGGCGGAGCGGTAAACTTCCATGCGAGGTTGCGGAACAGCATCACGCGCCCCAGTGCAAACATCGGCAGCCATCGGGGATTTTCCTTGATGTCGGCTACATACGTCGGCAAACGTTTGAGCATTCGCTGAATCTTTGTGACCATTGCTTGGCCCGCTGTACGCATTACCATGGAACCATTACCTGGACCAATCTCCTTTGTTCCAAATTGGACCAAACCAGACGCGCTCTGCTATTCGGCGTGCACACGATTGACGCCCATCCAGCACGCCCGCCATCGCATCCAAGGAAACTAAACGGACCTGACGCGGGGCAGTCCGCTTCGGTGCGATTGACCCTGAGATATCAACCGTTCTGCTATCGCCAAAGCATCATCCACTTCGATGCCGAGCTAGAAAGTAGCCCCGCAGCTGCGACCCCGCGACGGCCGCTTCCGGGAGGTGAGCCGACCAAGGGTCTTGCAAGCTGCCGAGGGCTGCCTTTGACCCGACCCGGACAGTAGACCACAATTCGGAGGAACTCCTTCTTGGGTACTCTGAAGAAGACCGAGGCGGATAGGCAGCGAAGCTCTGGATAATCTACGCTGAGAGCAATAAGCTGCAGCTTGAAATCCCCGGAACTGTTGGCTCGGATAAGGCGTCAGAGCAATTCGCAGGGGAGGGACGAATGAGCATCGTGCTGCGACCAGGCGCGCCGTCGGATGCCACCGTTTGCGGCAAAATCTGCTTCGAAGCGTTCAGGGCGATTGACGACGAGCACAATTTCCCGTGGGATTTTCCGTCGGTGGAGGTGGCCACGCAGGTCCTGATGATGCTGCTGTCCAACCCGGGGTTCTACTCGCTTGTCGCCGAAAAGGACGGAAGGGTTGTCGGCAGCAACTTTCTCGATGAACGCGGACCGATTGCCGGACTCGGGCCGATCACAGTTGATCCGGCCTCACAGAACGCGACGATTGGGCGCCAATTGATGCAGGCTGCACGCGACCGCGCGCGCGATCGGCATGCGGCCGGGGTGAGGCTGCTGCAATCCGCATTTCACAATCGTTCTTTGTGTTTGTACGCCAAGCTCGGCTTTGACACCCGCGAGACGATCTCGAAAATGAACGGGGCGCCGCTGGGCGTCAGCTTGCCGGGGTACGACGTGCGTCCGGCCGGCGCGACCGATCTCGTGGCCTGCAACTTGTTATGTCATCGGGTTCACGGTCATGATCGTGGCGGCGAACTCGATGACGCGATTAATGCGGGAACGGCGCGGGTCGTCGTGCATCTCGGCCAGATCACTGCCTACGCGACGGATGTCGGGTTCTTCGCCCATGCCGTCGCCGAGAGCAACGAAGGTCTGAAGGCTCTGATCGGATCTGCTCCGGGCTTTCCCGGCGGCGGCTTTTTGGTGCCGACCCGAAATAGCGAACTATTCCGCTGGTGTCTGCAAAATGGCCTCCGACTAGTGCACCAGATGACCCTAATGACGACCGGCCTCTACAACGAGCCTAAGGGCTTTTATCTGCCCTCGGTGCTCTATTGAGCAAGGAGCCTCGGCCCCGCGCATCAGGCCGAGCTTCCGTCTTTGGCCCTAGCCGAACCGCACGTTAGCGGCGAGATAGTTAGCTCCTGAACGTGGACCGGAAATTGCTCACCCGCTCTTGATCAACGCTTTTGACCTGGACCAGACATCACCAACCTTTCGATACCATCATCTCAGCGGCTATGATGGCAAGCCGCGCGCTGCCGAAATCGGAAAATGACACGATCGGAGCGATCATGATTGGGCGCCGGTGTTTTATAAGTTTGATTAGGAGCGGCCATCGTTGTCGCGCCGCTCTCGATACGCGCGCAGCAGCCGGCCACACCGGTCATTGGATTCCTCAACAACTTGTCGCGTGCTGCGATCGCCCACCCCGTAGCCGCGTTCCGCGAGGGTCTGAAGGAAGCCGGCTTTATCGAAGGCCACAACCTCGTGATCGAATATCGCTGGGCCGAGAATCACAATGATCCTTGCCCGCGCTGGCTGCCGATCTGGTCCGGCGGCAGGTTGCGGTGATTGTAGCGACCGGCGGTGGCGCCTCGGCGCTAGCCGCAAAGGCTGCGACCACCACAATTCCGACCGTGTTTTCCTCAGCCACTGATCCTGTCGAGCTGGGCCTCGTTGTCAGGCTAAACCGACCCGGCGGAAACGCCGCCGGCGTTTATGTGATGACAACTCTTTGGAAGCCAAGCGGCTGGACCTGCTGCACGAACTGGTGCCAAACGCCGCGACATCGCCATGCTGGTCAATCCGGGCACCCCCGGCGCCGACAGCCAGTTGACGGAGGCGAAGACGGCTGCGCAAACCCTCGCGCGGAAGATTCACGTTCTAAGGGCACACAATGAGCCGGAACTTGACAGGGCCTTCGCGATGCTGGCCGAGCATCATGCCGACGCTCTCCTCGTCGCGGCCGATCCGTTCTTCAACGCTCACCGCCAGCAAATCGTCACAATGGCAGCGCGCTACGCCGTTCCCACAATCTACGAGTTCCGGGAGTTTGCCGTGGCCGGCGGCCTGATGAGCTACGGGATCAGTCTGGCCGACGCGTACCGGCAGGTTGGACTTTATACCGGCAAAATTCTTCAGGGCGCCAAGGCCGCCGACCTGCCGGTTATGCAGCCGACCAAATTCGAGTTGGTCATCTGAAGGCCGCGAAGGCGCTGGGCATCACTGTCTCGCCGATGCTGCTCGCCCGCGCCGACGAGGTGATCGATCAGGGGAGTTGTTGCTGTCGGTGCACGAGTCACTTGTGGCTCATCAGCGAAGAAGCGGCGCACCTCATCGAGGTCCGCTCAGTGAGGCATGGCGGACCAGATTTGCGAAGCGCCGGGAGACCGGCAAGGAGTAGAGAGTGCAAGTCTCTTACGATGAAGGAGTAGCGATCCACATCGGCCCCGAGTCATGCGCAGTTGCCCGCGAGGGTTTCGGCGAAGCGTTGACAGGGGGCGCATAGGCCAGCCATCGAGCCGCGAAAGAGTCCTATTCCGGGTGCCGACGCCGTGCAAGTAGCGGAAGGCAACACATCCAGGCGCGTCATCGCGAGCGCCAGGACGACCCGGCGTGGTCAGAGACCCTGGCATGTGCAGACGCTCCTTGCACGGGAACCGGGAGATCTCGCGATCGACCGCTCGGCAACAGCCGTCGGTCCGCATCGGGAAGGCGAGGAGCCGTAGCCGATGATGCACGGTCGCGAGAAGTCAGACTCTGCCATAGTAGCTGTGAAGCCGACGAACAACGCGGTCCCGACCGCAGCGGAGCCGGTGGGAGCCAAGGGCGGGGGTCAAGGGGAACGCGCGCCACCAAAGCACGCACCGGACACAGGGACGGGAGCGCGTGACACAGGCACTGGAGCGCGTACGGCAAGCCGCAAGACAACGGAAGAAGGAGAGGTTCACCGCACTCCTCCACCACATCAGCATCGACTGCCCGCGGATGGTGTTCTTCGCGCTCAAACGCGATGCCGCCTCTGGGGTGGACGGACTGAAGTAGCCGACCTACGAAGCAGACCTTGACCGAAACCTCACTGATCTGCATGAGCGGGTTAAACGGGGAGCATATCGGGCACTGCCATCACGCCGGACGTACATACCGAAGGCTGATGGAAGCAGCGTCCGCTGGCGGTTGCGGCACTCGAGGACAAGATCGTCCAGAGAGCGACCGCGGCCGTGCTGAACGCCATCTACGAGGAAGACTTCCTCGGGTTCAGCTACGGATTCCGACCCAAGCGAGGTCGGCACAATGCTTGCGCTGATCGTCGGGATCACGAGCAGGCGAGTGAACTTCATTTCTGACGCAGATGTGGCCTCGTTTTTGACTCAGTCAGCAAAGACAGGCTGGTGCGATTTGTGGCGATCTGCGCATTATCCGCCTGATCCAGAAGTGATTGAAGGCTGGTGTCCTAGAGAACGGGGTTGTCACGGTCAGTGAAAAGGGGACGGGGCAAGGGTCGGTCATCTCACCGCTGCTCGCCAACATCTACCTGCATTACGTGTTCGATCTCTGGGCCGCGCCCCGGCGACGGCACGAGGCCGCGGGCGACACGATCCTCATGCGGTATGCTGATGACATTGTCGTCGGCTTCGAGCACGAGGCGGACGCCCGGCGCTTCTGGGACGATATGAGCAAGCGGTTCGAGGAGTTCTCGCTGTCGCTCAATCCGGACAAGACCCGTCTGCTCGAGTTCGGCCGCTTCGCGGCAGAACGACGAGCTCATCGTGGGCTCGGAAAACCGGATACCTTCAACTTTCTTGGCTTTACCTTCATCTGTGAACGCAACAGCCGTGGGCAGTTCCTTGTCAAAAGAACAACGCGGCGCGATCGCATGCGGGCAACGCTCAGGAGGGTCAAGGAGGAATTGCGACGGCGCATGCACGAACCTATCCCCGAGCAAGGGGCTTGGCTCAAGCAAGTGGTCAGAGGCTTCTTCGCCTACCATGCCGTGCCGACCAACGGCCCTGCATTGAGAGCATTCTACTATCATGTGACGCGCATCTGGTTGCGCACGCTGCGGCGGCGCGGCCAGAAGGACCGCTTCTCATGGCAACGAATGCAAGGATTGGCCGCCGACCGGCTCCCCCAATCGCGTATCCTTCATCCGTATCCTGACAAGCGCTTCGCCGTCATGCACCCAAGGCAGGAGCCGTGTGCGGGAATTCCGCCTGCACGGAATTGGGCGGGGGGCGGTCAGCAATGACCGTCCCTAACGCGCTTCGGCTTGAGTTCTTCACATTTTGACTCGACTCGGACATTGGGACACTCGTTTGGGCCGAATTGTTTGTGCCGCGCTCGGGCTAATATGCAGTCTTTCCGCTGGGCGTGAAATCAGATAAACTTCTTTAGAGCTGCTCTTTGAGACGGGATGAGCCGACGTCTCCGTTAGATTTCGATGGGCAGCGGGGAATGCCGTCGGCGGGCATCGCACTCTCAATAAAGCCGACAATCTTTTTGTGCCGGTGTCTCACTGAGCACTCGCCGTGCGCACGGCCGGGTTCTTGCGGCGCTGGCCCAAGTGACCTGCCGCCACGCGAGCAGGGGAGGATTTCGTCATGTTCATTGGCACATGCAACTGTAATCCCCGAATCTTATCGATGTCGCGGCGCGGCTTGCTTTGCGCCGGCGGAGCGGGTTTCGTGACCGCATTGATCGGCACCCTGGCCAGCAGCTCACGAACCGCACAGGCCCAGGAGCTGGCCTCCAAGCCGCCGGAAGTGGATAGCGTCGCGGTGCGGATCGTCACGGACAACCAGATCATCAAATGGATCCCGACTGAGAAGCGAGACGGGCTGACCATCGAGCGGCGGCCGGGCGGCAATTTGAGCCCAGACGCACCACCGAGCGTGGACCTCGTCGCCGAGTGGGGACTATCAATGCACGCGGAGTCTCGGCGCGGCAACGAGGTACGGAATATTTTAGTCGACTTCGGCTATCAGCCGCAAACGCTCCTCAACAACATGTCTGTGCTCAAAATTGATCCCGCTCGCTTCGACGCATTGGTGCTGAGCCATGGCCATTACGATCATTTCGGTGGGCTGGTTGGCTTCCTCTCGGTGACCAAGGGGCGTCTCAAAAAGGGTCTGCCGTTCTTCGTCGGCGGCGAGGATTGCTTTTGCATGCGCCAGACCGCTGCTGGCCAGTATGGGGCGCTTGACCGAAAGGCAATCTTGGACGCGGACCTCTCGCTCATGATGGCTGAAGGGCCTGCCATCGTTGCTGACCATGCCTTCACCACCGGCAAGATCGCACAGGGCGGTTTCGAAAAACCGCTGCGGCCAAGCAGCGAGAAGGTCGGGATCGTCAACGGGTTCGGGTGTTTCGCGGACAAGGTTCCGGCAGCAAAGAACACCGGCAGCTTCATTCCCGATGACTTCGAGCACGAGATTGGAACGAACTTCGTCGTCAAAGGCAAAGGTCTCGTCGTGCTGACCTCCTGCAGTCATCGCGGTGTGATCAACACAATCAAGCAAGCGCAAGCCGCTTCCGGCATCCAGAAGGTGCACGCGGTCATTGGCGGCTTCCACATCGTGCCGCCCCTGACCGACGAGTACATTCGGCAAGTGATCGCAGCGTTCAAGGAGATCAATCCCGATTATCTGATTCCGGGGCATTGTGCCGGGGAACGATTCTACGACCTTGTGCGGGTCGAAATGCCCGACAAAGTAATCCACGCAGCGGTCGGAGCTCGCTTCATCTTCGGCGCATGATGTAATTCCAACCGCCGGGCCTGAATTGGCGATCATGTCCGCTGTTGACCCTGGCTGTGTAATAAGCCACGAGTGAGGTACGATTCCTCCGTTTCCTGATGGGGGGTACGGATGGGACGCTTCGTTGAAGGCGCGGACAGATCCCAGCTGACGCTCTTGCCGGAATGTCTGGAGGATTGGGTAAGCGAGGGCAACGCGGTCCATGTGATCGATGTGTTCGTCGAGGCGCTCGACCTGCATGGAATGGGGTTTGAGCGTGTGATCGCCAAGGAGAGGGGCCGGCCTTCCTACCATGCGGCAGTCCTTCTGAAGCTTTACATCTACGGTTATCTCAATCGGGTGCAGTCCAGTCGCCGCCTGGAACGTGAGGCGTG
>NZ_JADPKG010000093.1:0-21876 GCF_023073875.1 Bradyrhizobium sp. 154 | reverse complement strand
CGGTTTTGGTCCACGGCATGGTGTCCTCCCTCGAATCTTTGCAAATCCGAAGGAATCACAAGCCGGCCAAAACCGCTCACCCTTTTTCGGTCAGGCTCTGAAGGAGCCCGCCTAAAAGCGGGCGTCTCGAAGGATGGCCCCAGGGGAAACACTCTCACATGCATAGTCCTGCGCCGAGCGGGTACGGCGGCGTGACAATTCGGCACCGCTTTGCCGTTTGGTGCTGCGATCCTTTTTGCTATGGTTCGGCAATCCACGAATTGAAGGAGCGACGAGGTGCCGGTCAAGAATTTGCGGACGTTGATTGGACTGGCAGGTGCTTTGACACTGGCCGCGCCGGCGACGGCTTCGGCCATCACTGCCGAGGTGGCGCGCGCATGCGATGCGGCGCTGGCCAAGGCCTTTCCGCCCAGACAAATCGGCAACCCTGCGGCGGGGAGCACCAAGGGAACGGCCAAGGATAAGCGCGAATACTTCCAAAAATGCGTCGCCAACAACGGCAAGGTCGACGACATGCCGGCGGACGCGCCAAAGGACAACAAGCCGGCCAAATAAGAACAAGGCGGCTACGGCTGGCGTCGGGGCGGCGGGCAGGGCGAGTAGAACGCGCCGTTCGTTGCATTGATGCGTTCGACGCATTGATTGGGATCAGTGACCGTTCCGGCCACCGTGAAGTCGTAGCCCATGCCCTTGATCACCACGACGTAGCGGCCGGGGGCGAGCGTAAAGCCGTCTTGCTCCGGTTGGAGCAATAGCATTCTCGGCTGGTCTTCGACCGGACCGACCTTGTAGGGGTAGGACATGCTGCGAATGACCCAGGAATCGCCGGCGCTGACCATGGCGGCTTTCCCCGTGGCATCGACGCCCATCGCCCGGGAGACTTTCGCGACCACCCGAACTTCGGTCCCGCTTGCGTCAACACCCCCGTCGGGCCTGAACACGATGAATTTGACGTCGCCGTCCGTCAATATGGTCGCGCTCGGCGTGTTGATGGCTGCCGAAATCGCGACGCGACGGTCCGGAATCTTTCCAGGCACCGGCTTGAGCTCATGCAGCTGGCCTTCGCTCAAGGCGTAAACGCCGAAGGTCGTCGGCAAGGGCATCGAGGGTTGCGCAGCTTGCGCCGGCTCCTTTGGGCTTTCCGGCCTCCGTTCACCGGTATCTCCCATTGAGGGAGTCGGGATGGCGGTCGGTTGAGTTTCCGAGCTTTTCGGGGTGCGCTCAGGCAGCAGCCGTGGCCAATAGGCAGCCGCGATCCCGGCGCCCGCAATGAGCAGGAGGATGGCGGTCAATCGAACGAGAGAGTTCAAGGCCGCGCGCCGTTTGGTTGCCTGAGCCGCGGGACGGCTTGGCGCCTCCGCAGCGTTCAAGGCGGCCGGTGAAGCCAAAGCCGGCGGCGTCGGAATGGGCGGAGGAACGGGGAGGTTGACTGGCGGAGAATTGGGCGCGGGCGCAGCGGCAGTCTTTGCCGGTGAGGACGTCGCGCTTTGCTCAAAGGACCGTTCGACCTCCCCGATGGCGCGTTCGAGGACTTGCTGGAGCGCTCGCGCTTCCTGCGCGTCGGCGTGGGTGAATTGTTCCAGGAGCTTGATACGGGCCAACTCGTAAACGACATCCCGCATCTGCCGGGGATCGTCGGAGATTTCGCGGATCCGGCCCGATAGCAGGCGGACAAATCCGGCCTTGATCTCGGTCGCCCCCGGGGCGTTGGCTGCAGTGTCGCCGGGCTCGGTCATCAAGGCTGATCAACTAACCCGGATAGGGCTGTTTCGCTAGGCCTTTTCATTCGCATGCCTGTGCGGCGGTGGATCGCGCTCATGATCCGGCCTGCAAAGGTCCTGCGCGATCGTCTCGAAGAGCTTGCTTTTGGGCAAAAACCTGTGACATTTCGCCGAGCTCATCTTTTCCGGTGTTTGACCATGCGCGGCGTTTTGACGGCAATCAGTTTCTTGGCCCTCCTGGTTCAGCCCGCTTCGGCGCAAGGGATCAAAGATCAGGCCAACACCACCAGTTCCAGCATCATCACAACGCCTACGAAAAAGGCGCAAACTACCCAAGCCGCGTCCCGGCCTACCGCGGTCCGAAATGTGACGGGGAGCCTTCCTGCCGGAAGGGCGGCCCAAGGCGTCTGGAGGGATGGCAAGCTGATTGCCGTGCCTCGGTAAAGGCAAGCAACCGTGAAGGAACGGTGTTCGCCTCCCTGACGTTCCTGCTCGGGAGATGTCGCACATGAAACGCTTAGTCTTGATCATATTCGCGCTTGTCGTGCCGGCCGCCGCCTGGGCCCAGGGCGTAAACGATCCGTCGACGCCCAATCGCAATGTGATCATTGTCAACCCACCGCAGCCGTCGCCCTCCACGGCGACGCGAAATATTCCGAGCCGAATCGAGCCCCCCGTGACGAGCGGCTCTGCCCGGCCCTATTACGGGAACAGAACTCGGGGCAGCGAGTCGAGCAGGCGGTAATTGTGTTGGCGGCTCGGCTGGGGAGCGGAAAGCTCGCCCTGTGTTGTCCAGTTGGAGAGATTGAGCCTTAGCTCTTTCCAAAAGACCAAGAGGAAGCCTCACAGGCGCTCGGACCGGGTAAGAGGTTGTCCTCGTCGGCAGTAAGGGGCCGTTGGGAAGCGAGAAGCCGAATGCAGACAAAGGTGGCATTGAGGCCCAATCAGCGATACCGGCATTGCGGGCATGGCGACGCATTGGCCAGTTCCGGTCTCGTTCTCAGCTCTTGCCTTGCGGTGAGCGCCCTCCGATCAAATGATAGGTTCCTTCGATTAGTATCTATGCGCGGCTGCGGAGCTGTTTGAGCAGAATGTCACGCTCTTCAATCAGTTCGCGCAGGCGTTGAGTGTTGCCAGTTCGAGTTTCTTGCCACTCGATGCGGTCTGAGGCAGTCCACAGAAGAGACTCTCGCTCGAAGCGATATCTCTCCGACCTGTCTGCTTCTATGTACAAGTCGATTTCGCGGCAAATTCGGTCAAGCTGTTCTTCGAGTGTTCTTCCAGGCATCGGCCGGCCTTCGGCTGTCGCCTGTCAATGAGCATCCAAATGGAGCGTTACTGAGGCGTCGATCACAAGGGACTCACTCGCTCCAGGCCTGTGACACCGATTTGCTCGGCTGCTCTGAATGATCCCCTTTCTCAAAGGAAGGCGTCATAGCCGCTGTCGGGGATTCACCTCGCCTCCACTGTCGATATTCCTGCATGGTGACGGTTCTTGCCCGAGATCAGCAGGGTGAATTTGTCGGCGCCATTGCGCTTCCCTCATTGGCTTCCGGGCGTCATTTCGGCACCGGCGGGAAAGTTGCTGGACTTAAGCGTCATTCCGCTGACCCGGAAGCGGACATTTCCAAAGTCCGAAGTGGTGCTGCTGACTGGTCCGCACCTCGACATAGGTCAGCGTGATCAATCCTACGCTCGCGTAACCTGCGTGATGTCGATGTAGCCAGCGTCAGGAAAGAGCTTCTGGTCGAGGCCATAGAAGATCTTCTCGCGCTCCGACCATAGGACGAAGTGACCTCCGGCGCTGATCGACCGGTCCGCTTCATACTAGTATCGATGAGTTGCGGGTATTCGATCTGGCCTGCCGCCGGGCGTCCCGAACCACGTGCTGAAATCCCTGCGAACTAAAGTAGAAAGTCTGCCCGCGAACCGGCTTTCTTGCTACTCGCAAAGGTATAGACTGAAGAGCTGAAGATAACGAAATGGCCAATGGTCGTCCTTATCGTTCTGCCTGGAGTCATCAAGTTGCGAACAGGTCGGCGTGATCACGAGGGAAAATGGTTTGGGGCGCCGTCTCGGGCGGTCATAATTGTTGCCGGTGCGCTCGGTCTTGGTTTCGCCAGCCCCTCGTTGTGTCTCGCTCAGACCGAACCGGAGCCCTCGCTCAGCGACTATCTTCCACCAAGCGAGCCCGAAGTCTCGCGCGAGGAATGGCGGCAGCGGATCGAGGACGCACGGCGCCGGGCCACGGACGTCTCGCGCGAGCGGCGGGAGCATCCGGAGCTCTACAAGCCGATTCCGGAAGATCCGGACCTTGTCGCGACCGAACGTCTCTTCCGCGACGAGAGCCTGCAACGCGGCGACATCGTCGCGACCAAGAAGGGCATGTTCGTCTACCAGGGCCGATCCGACCAACCGCGCCGCGATCAGGATTTTGTGCCGGTCAACCCGAAATCGGTGCGCTGAGAATTTCGCTGCAGCCCAAGGAGCGATGGCGACGAAGCTCATACAGGTTCAGTATCGCCGCATAATCTCGTTGAATTTGGGATCGGTCACTTTCGTGGTCTCCAGCAGCAGCGACTTGCCTTGCCGCGTTGCCTGCACATAGGCCGCGATCAGCAGTGGCTCGTAACGAGAGCGATTGGCCAGAGCCGACCGGATGTCGGATTGCGCCAGCAGCTTGATCTCTTCATCGGTCGCGGCCGCGCTCGACGTGACAATCTGGACGCGAGAGAAGGCAACGTCGATCGGCACCGAACCGGTCAAGTAGGACATTTTCACTGCGGGGCGTTACCGCCTCGCCGGCCTGTGCCTGCAGCGTGCCGAGCGTGAGCCACAGCGCAGGCCTGATCGGTGAGACTTTCAAGGCGGCTACGACCGCGCCTTGAGCTGCCTTGTTTTCGCTGGCCCGCCCGCCCGCTTCGGTTGACGGACGGTGAAGAACGTCAGCGGCCGTCGCTGCCGCGTAATTCGCCAGCAGGTCGCCATCCCATGAAAAAGATGCCAGGCTGCCGGCGGCCGCCAGCTTGGCCTTGTCGGGCGGGATCTCGCCCGAGAACAAATCGCTGGCGCGAAAGTTCGGCCGTATGAGATCGCCGTAGAACGCCATGCCGGCGTGAAGCGCCAGCGCGGTTGCGGTGCAGATGCCGACGACGCGAAGCAGGATGATGCGGTTCATGATGGAATTGACGAGCCGGTGAGGGCGAGCGAACGAGAGGACCGAGGTCCAGCCAGAGCCTAAATTGCGAGCAGACTATCGCCTTGGATCGTTAGCAGCGTCAAGTTTCCGGTCGCGTAGGCGCCGGTGTCGATGTTGATGCGGTTCGGACGGATATCGGGCGCGCCGACCGGCGTATGACCGTGGACGATATATTTGCCGAAGCGGTCTTCGCAGTTCAGGAATTCGTCGCGGATCCAGAGCAGGTCCTCGTCCTTCTGACGATCGAGCGCGACGCCCGGCTTGACGCCGGCATGGACGAAAAAGAAGTCGCCGCAGGTGAAGGACGAGCGCAATTGCTGGAGGAAGGTCAAATGCTCCGGCGGGAGCGCGCGTTTCAGTCGCTCGATCAGTTCGACCTGCTGCTCCGCGGACGGATTCATGGTCGGCGTGATGCCGTAGGAAACCAGCGTCAAGAGGCCGCCATAGTGGCGCCACTCCTGCACGCGGGCGGGATCCTTGAGCACCTCGAGCAGGAAGACTTCGTGATTGCCCTTCAGACAAACTGTCTCGTGAGATTTCGAGCGCGCGATCAACAGATCAAGAACGCCGCGTGAATCCGGGCCGCGGTCGACATAGTCGCCGAGAAAGACCTGAATGGCGCGTTGGGGGGCCGAGCGGGCAAGGTCGGCATCGATGACAGTTAACAGCGATTGAAGCAAATCGGCGCGGCCGTGCACATCGCCGATCGCATAGACGCGAACGCCATCGGGAAGCCGAGGCTTGGTCTTCTTTCGAAAGCGTGAGGAAAGGTCCATCAGGTCGGTCGAATCGCATCCAGCGTCACGAGCGGAACGTCGTGACCGCTCTTAGCAGAACAAGCCACACATCGGTATTCTTAATTGTTTCCGACCGATTGGGCCGCATTTTGATTAAAGGATCGTGCGGCCTTTGAGCCGTATTTCAAGACATCTCGCGTAGCGTCTCCTCAACAAGAACGGGGAGCGCGACATGCGCAAAGTGGTAAAGTTCCTGGCGGTTCTGGCCGCAATCGTGGTTGCTGCCGGGGTGCAGCAGAAAGCGGAAGCGGCTTTCGTCGGCGCGCCCTTGGGGTTGCGCGGTGCCATCCAGTACATCAAGTTCGACCAGCCCACGCTGGCGCCGATGGCATTCACCATGTTCTGCCTGAAGTACAAGGATGAATGCAAGCCGCGGCCGCAGCAGATCGTGTTCAGGGGCGGTCGCTTGAAGCTCACGGCCGAGCGCATGGCGCAAATGCAAGAGGTCAACCAGCGGGTCAATAGCGCGATCCGTCCCGAGGCCAATCTGGAAGGGCTGCGCGGCGAGAAGTGGTTATTGCATCCGACCAGCGGCGACTGCAACGACTACGCTGTGACAAAACGCCATGATTTGATCGCCAAGGGCTTCCCGGCGCGCGCGGTGCTGTTGAGCGAGGTCGTGACCACCTGGGGCGAGCATCACCTCGTGGTCGTGGTGCGCACCTTCTCAGGCGATCTCGTGCTGGACAATCTTTCCGGCCACATCATGCCCTGGTCAAAGAAGCCCTATCGCTGGGTCCGCATTCAGTCGCCCAAGAACCCGAACTACTGGGCCTCTCTCGGCGATCGCGCCGTCTGACCACCCCGCGTTCTATCGTGATGAGGATTGGCTGACGCTCTGCGACAGGCCTAGTCCCACGATCACTGAAAGACACAGGATTGCCGCCGGGCGCAGCAATCCGGGACCCGCAAAGCTCTGGACCAGCGCAAAGAGAACACAGGCGGCAGCCGCCGCGGGAAAGAACGAGTCGCGTCCGCGCTGCAAGGCGCCGAAGAACAGGCGGACGAAAGCGATCAGGCTCACCGCCATCATGGCGGTCAGGCCGATCCATCCCATCCCCGCAAAGACGGCCATGGCCGCCGAGGGTGCGGCCAAAAAAGCTCCGGCGTCGCTCTGATAGATCCTGCCCACTGCCGCAAAGGTCCCGGCGCCGGCGCCGAACCAGCGTGTATCGGCCAACATGCGCTCGAGCGCGGCCTTCGTCTCGGTCGCCATCTCCGGAACGATCCGCAGGAGGATTGGTCCGGGGCTCTTCTCGAAGAGGAAGGTCAGGACGATCGCCGCGCCGATCAGGGCTGCCAGCGACAATGCGCTCGCGGCCAATGGTGACAGGTACAGTCTGCGGATAACGAGGATCAGCAGGATCAGCACAACGCCAAAGGCCGCTGCGATCGCGCTGTTCGTTTCCGCCAAGCCAAAGAGCGCGGCTGCGCTGGCCAGGGCCCCGACAAGGCCGCACAGGCCGATCGCGACCGAGCGAAGGACCGAGTGACGGGTTTCGGCCCGTTCAGCCGCGAGCTGCATGACCGCCAGATTGAGCATGAGACCGAGGCCCGCCAAAGTCATCGTGAGGTCATGGGGCACGGCTGCAGCAAGCGCCGGCGAGAGCCGATGCAGATCCAAAATCAAGGCGGCGACCGCCGTTACTCCGCTTAGCACAAAGAGAACCAGTTCGGCACGGCTGCGGCTACGGACCACCGGGATGGTGACGCCGAGCAACGAGATCGCCGCACCGCCAACACCAGCGAATTCACCGTCAAGCCGACATCGGCGGTGACGGGCCCGAGCGACCGGCCACCCAGGACGTCGTGAGCGCTGGCCCAGATCGGGTGCGCCCAGCCCAGCGGAAGCGGGGCGAGTTGAGCCGCGATGCACAGCGGAATGGCGATCAGGATCCAGCGGCCCCAGGAGGTCGCGCGAACATAGTGCTCATAGTCGGCCTTTCGCGTGCTCGAGGCAGCTGCCAGCAAGCTTAGCGCTGCGGCCATCGTCCCGAGCTGCGCACCGAACTTGGCGCCGGTGATTTCGAGAGCGGAAGCGGAAACGATGGAAACGATGAGGGCAAAATAAGCGAGGGACAAACGGCGCGCTCGAAGGGAATCCTGAAACGGTCAGGCCACCATACTAGCGGGCGGTGGGTTTTCAAACAGAGGCCTGCTTCGGACGAACACCTAAGACATGACCGATCGCGCGCGCGGCTTCGTCTCAGCGATGATTGGCGCGATCAGCGGGTGGCCTTGACCGGGCGAGCGAAGACGCGGCCGGCGCGAGCGGCAGCAAGGCCAAAGCGAGCCCCCGAACCAAAGAGATAGCCGCCCTGCAGGGCGATCGCTGCGATCACCGCGCCTTTCAGGCTCTCGATCACGCTGAGATCGAGCATCAAGCCGACCGGGACGGCGGCGAGCATCAGGACGAAGCTCAACGGCAGCAGCACCAAGACTCGAAAGCGTTGGCCCAGCACGGCACCAACGAGAAAGCTGAAAATCAAAAACGCGGTCATCCGAAACACTCTCCGTGCTCCGGACCCTAGGTTTTCCCCCTAAAAAGACCCTTAAGTTGTAAGGCTAAATTTGGCCTATTGGCTGCAATTTGCCAGCAGGGAATGATACGCCTCCCGCAGCCCATTGAGAGCCACCGTACCTTTGATCTCGCTGTCGCCTTCCCGCACGACCACGGACAGCGAGGGCGTCGTCTGCCATTTCCCGGTGGCAAAGGAGGGGACCTCGCCAGGCAACAGCACGGCGGCCCCGCGGCGGCCATGCTGGCGTCAAGGTCAGGGTGCAACCGCCGCTCGCGGCAATGGTCACCTCGGGGTGGCTCCGGGGCGGGAAGGGCCGGATCAAGGCCACCAGCACGTCGATCTTGCCCTTCGGCGCACACCGGACGGTCAAGCCGGCGAAGTCCGGATCGACTGGATCGTGTCCGCGGTCTTCATGATCGCGGCGAAGCTCTCGCCGTCCTTCGCTCCTTGTGTCCGGGTGAATTTCCAGACGGAAGCAGGGGCAGGGGTGGCCACCGCAACAACCGGTGCGCCGTGGCAGGAGAGCCCCACGCTGCCAGGACATGGGGCGGCAGTGCCCCGTGGGCGATCGGCGGCGCCAAGGAGGGAACCCTGCCAAACAGCGGGATCAGAAGAAGACCGGACATGGGGATTCCTCCTCTCAATGGCCCAGCCTTAGCAGACCGCCGCGAGGTCAAGAAGCCTTACGCTCGACACATCGAGCCCTCGACTTGGGCGGTTTGCTCGCCGACGGGCACACGAAATACAACAAATAGTCACAAAGGGTTAAACCAAGCCCCAAAGAGTGTCCCGCACGCAACACTAGCCGACCGATCGCTCCGTTAACCACCCGGAGCCCTTGTCGCACCGCCCCCTAGGCCGTACCAATTTATGTCACTTGGGGACTCGGGCGCGATTCATGTCATCTATTGCCAAGACTTATGTATTGAAGCCGGCATTTCTGGCGGCCGCTCTAGCGCTGGGGGCGTGTTCGACCAATCCCGGCTCCGGTCCGCTGACGGACGACGTTAACAACAAGATCCAGACTGAAAACGCGCCGGCTTACGAGTTGGTGCCACTCAATCCGGCCACGGTGAAGATCCTGCACACCCATGAGCCCAAGGGACTCGCGGGCGCCTTCACGGACAAGCGGCCGCCGGCCAGCATCGTGTTCGGCGTCGGCGACATCGTCAGCGTTACCATCTTCGAAGCCGCTGCAGGCGGTCTGTTCATCCCGGCGGAAGCCGGCGTCCGTCCGGGTAACTTCGTAACGATTCCTGATCAATCCGTCGACAATGACGGGTTCATTACCGTGCCTTATGCCGGCCAGGTCAAGGCGGCCGGCCTTACGGCGGTGCAAATCCAGCGGGCTATCGTGGAGAAGATCTCCAATCGCGCGATCGAGCCGCAGGTTGTCGTCGCGATGTCGTCGCAGCGTACCCAGCTCATCAGCGTGCTGGGTGAAGTCAACACGCCCGTCCGTTTTCCGGCGAGCGCGGCGGGTGCGAAGGATCGCGTGCTTGACGCGATCACCCGCGCCGGCGGCATCAGGGGCCAGGGCTTCGAGACCTGGGTCATGCTGGAGCGCGGCGGACGCCGGGCGACCGTGCCGTTCGAGAATCTCGTGATGGCGCCTGAGAACAATATCTATGTTCGGCCCGACGACAGCATCTATGTCTATCGCGAGCAGCAGAAGTTCCTGGCGTTCGGTGCCAGCGGCCAGAGCGGGGAGTTCAACTTCGATGCCTGGCGCATCAACCTCGGCGAAGCCGTCGGCAAGGCCGGTGGTCTTTTGGATGGCCAAGCCGATCCGGCTGCCGTGTATCTCTATCGCCGCGAGCCGCGCGAGGTTGCAGCTCAGCTCGGCATCGATGTCAGCAAGTACACGTCAGAGACGGTCCCGGTCATCTTCAACGTGAACTTCCGCGATCCCGGTGGCTTCTTCCTCGCCACCAAGGTCATGATGAAGAATGGCGACATCATCTACGTCTCGAACTCGCGCAACGTCGAAGTTGCCAAGTTCCTGAACTACCTGCGCGTGATCATGGCGACCGGCAATGATGCCGTGAATCTCTCGAACAATGCGCTGATCTTCCGCAACAACGTCAAGTTGGCGCCGTAAGACGCCGACTTGATCGACCAAAGCGATGGCACCGGGGCCTTGTCCCGGTGCCATTTCGTTTAGCAATCGAAGCGGTTCTGCTGCGGCTACGAGTTCGGGATTTGGATCAAGGCGCCACTGAGCGCGGCGCGCCGATAGGTCACCCCGCAGTGTTGCAGGGGGTTTCATGCGCTTTCGAGCATTCTGGCATCTTCTGGCTCTCGTCGCTGCTGCCGTCGGGCTTGCACCGGTCGGGAAGGTCCTTGCTGCAGGGGAGCTCGGCGTTCGCCATCGCATCGACGTGATGGTCTCCGCCGAACCTGATGCGCCGATGTTGTCGCGCCTTCGCGGGGCTAAGGGGGAGCTTTCGTTCACTGTCCGGCTGTCGGCGAACTCCAAGGAGAGCAGGTTCTTCGGGATGCTGCGCCCGTCGTTCCCGGATATCGTTGTCCCAGACAGCTCGCGCAAACCGCTGGTCCAGCAGACCAAGCTATGGGAGGAGGAGGTCTGCCATCAGCGGCGGGGCCTGCCCAAGGTCACCGTGACCCAGCTCGGCGGCCATTTTGGTGAAGGGGAGGGACGGATCGAGATTTCCGCCGTCAGCCGGCATATAGGCGTCCCGGTCCCGCCCGATGAATTAACCCCTGGAATAAAACTCGATCCGGGGCGTGACAATCTTGGGCTATTCTACGCCTTTCGGGCGCAGAGCCGGAATAGCCGCCTCAACGTTGATGTGAAGATCTATCCGATCGATTGTTTCCTCTAAAGCTAGCAAAGCTTTCCCAGAACGATGCGCCTTTGGCCTCCCGTCGGAAAGCGGGTCGGATACCGCAGGGCGAGTGAGGGAGACGTCGTGTTTGATGCGATGATGGCGCAGCTCGGGCTTCCCCGAAGCCAGATCACCAAGGTGCCCGACCGCGATAGCTTCGAGGCTCTGAGGGCCGGAGAGGTGGATGCGATCATCACCGCAATCGACAAGCAACCCGATCCCTCCAGTGCGACTTTCGTGAAGCTGAATGTCATCAAGCCGCAAGACTACGGCATCCATGTCCCAGGCCAGGTCTACTTCGCGAGCAATGATCTCGTCCATGACCAGCCGTCCGTGATCGCCGACGCCCTTCAGGGTCTCATTCGAGGATGGCAATTTGCCTATGCGGACTATGCACGGAGCGTGCCCGTTCTCGCCGGCGCCGGCCCGGCCAGGCTGAGCCCTCAGCGGCTGAAATTCGAGCTGCAGCAGCAGCGGCCGTTGGTGTTGCCGACGGGCGGTCGTATTGGCGATTACGACGAAAGCCGCTGGCGGACGCTCCGGGATATTCTCATTTTCGCCAAGCTCGGCGAGGAAGACGTGCCACTGGCTCAGACGGTCAACTACCAGTTCCTTCGGGATGTGTACCGCCGTTCACCCGACCTCGCTGCCCCGGGTGCCTGGAGCGAGGAAAAGTAGGACCAAGAAGCCACACCTGTGCGCCATATCGACCCAAACGGCCTTGGGCCACCGTGGCATCGGTTGCATTTCTACCGATGGCCTTGGTAAAGTTCGGTTCACTATTTGGGCTAGTCGCGGAGTGGTTTACGACCCGTGAAGTCGGTTGGCGGGGTCTGGCGGGCGCGGGGCGGGGATCAAATCCGTAGGGGCGAGGAGCTTTTTGGGATGTTTAAGACGTTGATGCGAGCAGGTCTTTTGGCCGCGATTGTTTCCCTCGGCGCAGCGAGCGGAGCAAGCGCCGCGATGCAGATGCCCGCACCGGCAGCCCTGCTCACGGGCGATAGCCAGGCGACGCCTGTTACGTTCTGGGCGCAGCCGTACCCATACCGCTATGTGCCGGTGCGCCGTTGCCCCTTGGTGCGGGTCGAGACGCCTTATGGCTGGTACATGGACCGCGTTTGCGCGCCTGTCGGTCCTGTCCTACGTCGGGCATATTGAGCTTGGGCTGAAGGAGCGGCGGCCGCCGTTTCTTTCAAAGATTTAAAGGCAGCCGCACAGCTCATGTGGCTGCCTTGCTCATTTTTGTTTCGGAGAGTGCTGCTCTTTTGTGCGCGCAGCGCAGGTTCACCATGAATATCTTTGTCGGGCCGGGATAGGCTTTCGCATGGTGAAGATTGTGTTACCTGACGGCGGGGCTGCATCGGCAGCGTGATTGCGTAAGGCGGCGGTGGCTGGATCTCCTGAGAGTGGTGATCCGGCCAATCGACCGCTGCTAGAGGATACGATGACAGGGGCTTCAACCTACGATCTTACGGGCAAACGTGTCTTTGTCGCGGGTTACCGCGGCATGGTCGGATCAGCTTCGTCCGAAGGCTTGCATCAGAGAATTGTACCCTGCTGGTTGCCCATCGGCGTGAGCTGGACCTCACGAAAGAAGAGCCCACGCTCAGATGGCTCGAGGCCAATCGTCCCGACGTTGTGGTGCACGCCGCTGCAAAGGTCGGCGGTATCGCAGCCAACAACAGTTTCCCGGTCGACTTTCTCTGCGACAATCTTGCCGTGGAGTTGAACGTCATCCGCGCAAGTCACACGGTTGGCGTGCAGCGCCTGTTGTTCCTCGGCTCATCCTGTATCTATCCCAAGCACGCCAAGCAGCCGATCGCCGAAAGCGAATTGCTGACGGGACCGCTTGAGCCGACCAACGAGTGGTATGCGATCGCCAAGATTGCCGGCCTCAAGATGTGCCAGGCATATCGTCGGCAGTATGGCGATGATTTCATCTCGGTGATGCCGACCAATCTCTACGGCCGCGGCGACAATTATCATCCGGACCATAGTCACGTCCCTGCAGCGCTGATCCGGCGCTTCCACGAAGCCAAGATCGCCAATGCGCCAAGCGTCTCCGTATGGGGCACCGGTACGCCACTTCGCGAGTTTCTCAACGTCGATGATTTCGCCGATGCCTGCGTTTCCTTCTGAAGAATTATTCGAGCGACCTGCCGATAAACGTCGGTAGTGGTGATGAGTTATCGATCGCAGACTTTGCGGCGGCCGTAGCGGAAGTCGTGGGCTATCGAGGCAAGCTCGCGTTCGATACCTCCAAGCCTGACGGAACGCCCCGCAAGCTGCTGGATAGTTCGAGAATTCGAGAGCTTGGTTGGCGACCGAACGTCGCTTTGCAGGCCGGTCTCGCGGCCGCATACGCAGATTTCTTGGAAGGCTACGGACGTCATCTGGAAGTCAGCGCAACGCGCTGAGTAGACTACTTAGACTACAACAAAGCTTTTTATTCTGAACTTTGACTTGGGCGGGGCTTAATGCGTGTTCTCTTGGTCGGCATCAACTATGCCCCAGATCTGATCGGCGTGGCGAAATACAACGCCGAACTCTGCGAAAGTTTGGCTGCCGAAGGTCATGAAGTCAAAGTCATTACGGCGCCTCCCTATTATCCGGCCTGGAAGATCCCCCCGGCGTTCAACTCGTCGTACTTCAGATCGAGAGATGTCAACGGCGTTCGAGTAACACGTGCGCCGATTTACGTGCCCGGACATCCCTCCGGCGCTAGTTTAAACGGCTGGTCCCTCACGGTTCGTTCGCGCTCACGAGCGCGGGGCCGGTCCTCTTCGAGGCGCTATGCTGGCGACCAGACGTTATGATCGCTGTCGCGCCATCGCTGATGTCGGCTGCCTTCGTCTCGTTCGTCGCTCGTCGCGTCGGTGCCAAATCATGGCTTCATGTGCAGGACTTCGAGGTGGACGCGGCCTATGATCTTGGTCTCCTGCGCAACCATTCACTACGCAAGTGGATGTTGAGAACGGAAGCTGCAATCCTCAAATCCTTCGATCGCGTCTCAACTATTTCTGAGGCGATGCTGCTGCGCCTGGTAATCAAGGGGCTAGCGCCCAACAAAGCGCTTGAGGTCAGAAACTGGATTGATACCAGCGCGGTCTGCCCCGGATCACGAATGACAAAATACCGCCGGCAGCTAAACCTTGGCGAGGGCGATATTATTGCGCTCTACTCTGGAACGATGTCGAATAAGCAGGGGCTCGATCTCGTAATAGAGGCTGCGGTCAGCTTGGAGCAAAGCCATCCAAATGTTCACTTTATTCTCACCGGCGAGGGGCCGCACAAAGCGAGACTCGAGCAGATGGGCGCCGGACATTCCAACGTCCATTTTTTTGGACTTCAGCCCAACGAGAGCTTCAACGAATTGATGGCGACGGCCGATTTTCATCTCATTCCGCAGAAGGCCGAGGCGGCCGATCTGGTGTTGCCCTCGAAACTTGGTGCGATCTTCGCGTCCGCGCGGCCGGTCATAGCGATGGCCGAAGAAGGTACGGGGCTGGCGGCGGAAGTGACCGGCGCCGGTCTCGTGATTCCGCCGGGAGATTTGTCCGCTCTGGAAGTTGCGGTCTGCCAGCTCAGTGAGTCGCCCGCACTCCGCCGGCGTTACGGCGATGAAGGACGAAAGCGCGCCCTCGAGCGATGGGATCGGCGGACCATCGTTCGGCGGTGGGCGGAAGCATTGCAGGCGAGCCCAACTCAACTGGGAAAGAGGAAAGCGGCTCGGCAGGCGCTAACGACAACGTTGCATTGCCGGTGGAGGATGCGGTTCCTGTGCCATGAGGGGCCCTGGCCTCAACCAGCTGCGCTGCGATAGCTTTGTCGACCGAGACTAGCCTGAAGTAAGCGCCGCGATGAGCGCTCATACCCGAATCTCGCTCGCTGCGATGCTTGACCGACAGGATCTTCCTCAGAGGGCGGCTGTTAGTTCTGCGGCGAGACGATCCATAAGCACTAGTGTGAAATCGACTGTGAGATGGTTCGCGTCTCTATAGACAACGACGCCGTCGCGAATGGCCGGACATACCAAGCCTGTGCAGATCGACGATGTTAGGTCGATCATGCGCGCGTGGTTGACAGACGAGACGGCACGTTGCTCTGCTTCGAACACTTCGTTGCTTGTAGTGAGCGAAAGACTGCGACTGCAGGTGCTAAATGGTAAGCGCCGCCATTCCGCCCGAGCAAGACAATTGCCGACCGGGTGGTAAGGAGTGGGATTGTCGCGGATCACAATGAGCTTGGCGTTGACCGGTTCGAGTTCCTTGAGCGCTCCAAATAATCCACGCTCCCAGGTCTCAATGCTCACTGCGTGAGGTCCCAGATTGGTGAATGGTCCCTTGACGTTTCCGCTCGAAAACTGCGCCAACAGTATCGCGTCCGGGCTATCTTGAGTTTTTATCATCGCGATTGCCTGCTCGCGCCAGCTCGCGCACTGGGGCGAAAGCCGACGAAGTCGCAAACTGTAGACCTCGGAAACGGGAATATCAGCGATAGGACAGGAGGCCCTAAGATAAGTGATAAGCCGCCATCCTCTCTGTTCGGCAATGGCTGTAAGCGCGGTCGTCCATTGATCGGCGTGAGAATCTCCCAACAGCACAATTGTCTTTGTATAGTTGGATGGGCCGAACACGCAGCGGATGGGACTTTGTGTGGTGAACCCAGCCAGACAACCACTCTCGCTCGCAAGTGAATACTTGGAGGTTGAGGCAACTATCTTCGCTTGCGCGGCATTCGTGACGTACTGCGCAATGGCGAACGAAAGGATGCCGGCAACTGTGGCGGTTAACGTAACGGCACCGCCTATGGCAATTGATCGTACAGATCGTTGTGCCAGCCAGTGACTAGCTCTGATGGGGTATTCGAGCCAGGCGAGGCTGAGCGAGGAGAGAACGACTGTCATCACGAAGAAAAGGCAATGGGCCAGTGCAGTACCGCCAACAACTACCGTACCAAGAACTGCAATCGGCCAATGCCAGAGGTAAATGGCGTAGGACCGGGCACCGAAGAACTGAAACGGATGCGTCCTGAGCAAAGCCGACGGTCCAGCAGGATTGTTCCCCGTGAGCAGCAGCAGTGCCGTAGCTGCCACCGGAACAACGGCAACGACTCCCGGGAACGCCATGAAGCCGTCGATAACAAAGAATGACAGGATGAGAAGTGCGAATGACAACCATCCAACGATTGAACTCGAGCCTGGCTGCTTTGCCCAGCGCTCGAAGGGTCTTGTTGCGATCAGAGCTCCTGCTCCAAACTCCCACGCCCGAGGGGGCGCGAGATAGAACGCCCAAGCTTGCTTGCCGTAGGTCAGGTAGATGCAGCCAGCGAACGATCCGAACACTACGATCAGCAAAGCTAGCAGGATGATCTTTTGGCTGGAACGACCGACAATGAGGACAAACGCGGGCCAGACCAAGTAAAATTGTTCCTCGACTGAAAGCGACCACGTATGAAGGAAGGGATTGAGCGAACTTTCGGGGGCGAAATAGTTCATGGATTGGCGGAGGAGCCAAACATTGGCGGCATACAGCGCTGAAGCTACGGCCGACTTGGCCATCTCCTTCTGCTCAAACGGCGCCAACACGAAGTATCCAATCATCAAGGTCGCTAGCGTGACCGCCAAGGCGGCAGGCAAGAGTCTCTTAGCCCTGCGACCATAGAAGCTAAGCAAATCGACTTTCCCGGTCGCGGCTATCTCCCGAAGCAGAAGTTGCGTGATCAGGAAGCCGGATATGACGAAGAACACGTCTACACCGACAAATCCGCCGGTTAAGCCCGGAACTCCGTAATGAAAGGCGACCACCGATAGAACTGCGATCGCCCTCAGCCCCTCGACATCAGCTCTGAAATGGGTCGCCGCTCGCGATACGGGCTGCATGTCTATTGCTGTGCACATTGCATCTAGAAACGCGCGAACAATCAGTACCACGCATTTCGTTCCGGAGTTTGTCCGTTTTCGGCTGTTCGTGGGGCGGCGGCGAGGCAGGGGCTAGTGTCGGCGGATGCGCGAAGGAGAAGTCGGGCCTGACCCGCCAGGCGCGGAGAAGTAATCAGCAGATAATATCCGCTCGGACCAAAGCCGGCAGGTTGGCGTCATGACCTCAGCCTCAGACGCGTTCGAACAATGTCGAAGTAGGCGCTACCAGATGCACGTTTCGCAAACCGGTCCTCGCGTCTCACCTGAAAGCCAAAAGCTTTCAGATACGAGCGTATTTGATCAACGGTCGCACAATTCCGGTATGACTCGAAGTCCGCCGCTTCGGCCTTGATGAATCTGAATTGCCGCAAGATTTCTTGCGCACCCCGCAGAACCAGCAACTCCGAGCCCTGGGTGTCCAACACGAGAGCATTGTATTGCCCGGGATCGACCTGCCACATTTCAAGAGCCGTTTTCAACGTCGAAGAACGAATCGTTATGTCGCGGACGAAGTGCACATCCGGCCAAATGTCCTTGTGGTCATGCAAATCAAGAATGGACGATGACAGGCCATCATTGTTGGAGACATGGAAAGTATAGGGCTTGCCATCAGTATCGGCGATCAACGCGTTGATTGCCCGCTGGTCAGGCAGCGAACGGATGTTTTGTCGAAGCATTTCAAATTGCTCCGGGACAGGTTCTATCCACGCCACCTTGAGCTTGTGTCAGGCATAGAGGTCATTTGCCCCGACATGAATCACGCCGGAACATAATTCAAGATAGGAGTCGGGATCGCCGTAAAGGCGGCGGGAAATGTAGCGGCGCAATCGGCCGGCAAAGCGTAGCGGCGCCGTGAGCATAATGAGTTCGCCTGTGCTTGTCGCCTGAACAGCCCACCCGGCCATTTGACCTCCACATGAGGGGAGGTCAACCCGCTCTGTGCTAAGCACGCCAGTGTTCCGTTGGAAACAATGGCGGCAAAGCGGCGACGCATTCAACGAAGTACGCGATGTTGCCCACGTGCTTCAAAGTCGGTGAAAGATCAATTGAAGAAAGAAGGAAGGCCTTTTCCGGCAGTATTGCCGCGATAGAGCCCGCGTCATTGCAGCGCGCGAAGTTGAGAGGGCGATCTGCGAGCCGAGGTCGTGTACCACAAATGTTGCAGTGCGGAACTCGATCGCACAGGTCAAATTTTTGCTGCAAACTCCAATGAGTGACGGGCTTGACGTTATGCGCCGACATGGCGCAGCCTTGGTTGTCCGGAGGGTTGGGTGTTCGATATGGCATTACGGTGCGCAGTTCTTCAAGGAGCAGTCAGGCGGGTCTTTCAAACCTGCGTCGGTGATCGTCCCACTGGTACTTCGAATTTTCAAAGTCAATTCGGTCGTTGACGTCGGCTGCGGTGTCGGCGCCTGGCTGAACGAATTCGCTACGAACGGTGTGAGCGATTATCTCGGAATTGACGGCGACTATGTGCCTCGTGATCAACTCAAAATTCCGTCGGAAAGGTTCAAATCCATGGACCTTCGATCCATCACCGAAATTCGATTTGGCGTATTCGTTAGAGGTGGCCGAGCATTTGCCCGAGAGTAGCGCGAACGAGTTCGTTTCCGCGCTCGTGGCCGCTGCACCAATCGTACTGTTCTCTGCTGCAGTCAAAGGGCAAGGCGGCAGAAACCACCTGAAGGAGCAGTGGCCATCCTACTGGGCAGAACGTTTCAGCGGCCATGGTTACAGCGCCTTCGATTGCGTCCGACCGCAAATATATGACGACAGCCGAATTCGGCCCTGGTATCGACAGAACCTTCTCGTTTTTTGTCGCGGCGATTGTTGCCCCGAAGGTTATTCGTCGCTAACCAACCCCTTCGATCTGGATCGCGTCTTGCCCGACTACTTTGAGTATAAGCTCCAGGAAGTCACCGAAGGCAAGAGTGCGGCGATAGCGGCAAGACATCTCCTTGGAAACCTTGGGGTCTTGGCAAGAGCAGCGAGACGTCGGTCCGGTCTCTAACGCCTCATGCCCCACTGCCGGTGGAAGATGCGGTTCGCTTGCCTAAAGAGGGATGACACCGCGATGACGTCGCTTGGGCAAAAGCAGCCAACAGTAAGCGCCGCGAGAGCGCTTACTTGCTTCTCATCAATCGCGATGACGACCTACCGACAGGCTATTCGTGTCGCGCGAAGTAGCGGAAGCCGTGCTGCTTGATCAGTTCGTCCCGCTTCGCCGATTCAACATCTTCCTTCATCATCTCCCCAACCAGGCTCTCGAATGAAGTTTTTGGCTCCCAGCCGAGCTTCTGTTTTGCCTTGGTGGGGTCACCTAGAAGGGTGGCGACTTCGGTCGGGCGGAAATACCGTGGATCCACAGAGACAATGCACTTCCCAGTTTTGGTATCGTATCCCTTTTCGTCCACTCCCGTGCCTTCCCAGCGGATACGCATTCCAACTTCGCTGGCTGCCACGTCCACGAATTCTCTCACCGAGTGCTGCACGCCGGTGGCGATGACGAAATCGTCCGCGTCTCCTGCTGCAGCATCAGCCACTGCATTTCCACATAGTCGCGGGCGTGGCCCCAGTCGCGCAGCGCATCGAGGTTTCCGAGGTATAAGCGTTCCTGCAATCCCAAATGGAGTCGCGCTAGCGCCCTGGTTATTTTGCGGGTCACGAACGTCTCGCCCCGGACGGGAGACTCGTGATTGAACAGGATGCCGTTGCAAGCATACATCCCATAGGCTTCGCGATAGTTCACTGTAATCCAGTAGGCGTAAAGTTTAGCAACCGCGTACGGTGAGCGCGGATAGAAAGGCGTGGTTTCTTTCTGAGGGATCTCCTGGACCAACCCATAGAGTTCGGACGTCGAGGCCTGGTAGAAGCGCGCCTTCTTCTCCAAGCCGATGATCCGCATAGCTTCGAGAATCCGCAGAGTGCCCAGGCCGTCGGAGTTGGCCGTGTATTCGGGTTCCTCAAATGAAACGGCCACATGGCTCTGGGCAGCGAGATTGTAGATCTCGTCTGGCTGCACCTGGCCGACAATCCTGATGAGGCTGGAGGAGTCCGTCAGGTCGCCGTAGTGGAGCCGAAACGGCGGGTCGGGCTCGTGCGGATCGAGATAGAGGTGGTCGATGCGATCGGTGTTGAACAGCGAGGTTCGCCGCTTGATGCCGTGGACTTCATAGCCTTTCGCAAGAAGCCATTCAGCGAGATAGGCGCCGTCCTGCCCCGTAACGCCCGTGATTAGTGCTCGCTTTTTTTGGTCATGCAAATCTCGTCTAATTTGGCAGATGTTCTTACCCAAAAGCTTGCCTCGTTGCTAGCGAACGCTCAGCAATCTTGGGCTGTTTACCTGCTAATGTTAACGGCCCGAGGAGGATGGCTTTGGGTCGGGGCTTGGCCCCAAGCGGCCACACATCTTCGGCGACTGAGAGCGCAACCCGCAAACGCAGCCGCTGAGATCGAGAGCCGAGCCCCGCCATTAAAACGCCGCAAGCGTGCGCACCCAGCGCCGGGGAGCCCGATCCGACTCTGTGCGCACAAGAACGTACTTGTCCAAGGCTTCGTTCAGTTCGATGACGATCGTGCTCAGATTGTCGAGAACGAAGACACTCCTTCCTTCTCGTGCAAGCAGGACAAGATGATGTTCTCCGCTTGCGCGGATGATCACCTCCGCGAGAAGAAGCGATGAACTTGGCCAGCCGGCGCGAAGCAGCAAATGGCGTTTTGTGACGGCATAGTCGCTGCAGTTTCCATCAAAAGGAAAGATCTGCCAGTCGTGATCAAGCTGACTGGCCACCTGTTTCTTTGGCACAATGACGGTCGAGTTGATTTGGTTGAGCTCCCGCCAGCGCTGCCCTCGAGATTGGAAGTTCGTTATCCGTCGGTCGGGTTGTTCCTGAGATTCTTCAGGATACTGGATGCAGATCAGCGGGAAGGAAAGGGGAGGCACGACCTCCAGGGTCTCGATACTTGAATGGGCTGGTTGGGTGCAAACGCAATACATCGTAGCCAGCATGCGGACAGCTTGTCTGATCATCGCGTCGGCCTGCAGCCAGTTATATGAGCGCTTCTATCTTGCGCTGCCGAAGCGAAAACGCCATGACAAACGTGAGGCAATCGATGCCTAAATGTGAAGCGTCGCTGTTTCGCAGATGGATATAGGCTCGCGGATTGAGCTGACTCCAGTACACAGCGAGATTCAGAGCGTCTAGCTTTGCTTCCCTTGCATGCAGGCCACTACGAAAGACCGCATGTTGTTACCGCCTTTGGCGTTCTCCATTCCGGAACCAAAGCCGCGTTCTTTTGCAAGCTGCCTGCATTTTTCGAGTTTTGCTTGGTTTGGCGCGGCCTTGGGTGCGGTGCCTTGCTGCGCTTGAGCGGCCGTTACACTCATTATGAAAGCGACAGCGACAATCAATTTAACCATCAGAATCCCCTTAGTTTAAATATTAATCAAGCAAAGTAAATCCATTTAAACTGAGCTGCTGCCGGTTTGATGGACACCAGGATTAGGTGTTTCATGAAGCCGGAGGTGGGCGATGAAGAGACGGAAGTTCAGTCGCGAGTGCAAGGTCGAGGCGGTCAAGCTGGTCAGGGAACGTGGGGTATCGGTGGCGCAAGCCGGTCGCGACCTGGACGTTCATGAGAACGTTCTGCGCAAATGGGTGAAAGAGTTCGGCTCCGATCCGGTGCAGGCCTTTCCCGGCCAGGGGCAGATGAAACCGGAGCAGCAGGAGATCGAGCGGTTGCGCCGTGAGGTCGCCAAGTTGAAGGCTGAGCGGGATATCCTAAAAAACTGTCCAGCGTTGTGGCGCGCCTGCGCGGGGTAGAAACAGCCTTGTGCTATCTTCTTGGCTAGGAGGGTAGCGGCCGTC
>NZ_JADPKG010000082.1:0-22894 GCF_023073875.1 Bradyrhizobium sp. 154 | reverse complement strand
GGCGATCATGGCAAGGTCTTCATCGTCACGCACTAATGACCATGATCGCCTACGCCTTCTTGCAATACCGTCGCCTCGCACACGCGGGGCGGAAAAAAAAGAATCAACGGGCCTCCGCCTCAGCCAACCATGCCCGCAGTACGTCACGCCATCGTCGATCTCATCCTACGGCAGCCATCGCAGCGATGCCCCTACTGCAGAAGACGTATCCGTGAAAAACTGCAGCACAAACCAATTCTGCCAAAGTAGTGTTAGGACCTTCATCCATAAACACGTTCGCCGGCCGTTGGCCAATGCACTTTTGGCAGGGCAATGCCTGACCATGCGCCTGCGCATTGCACCATCGTACGGACGCTCGGTATAAACCGCAGTGTTCATGCGCCAACTCAGGCCGCGCACTGGTTCGGTTGAGGTGCTTCACGACGCTTTTCGGTTTGAAGACGTCGTAAACAAGACTGACCTTCGCTACCTTGTCGTCATTGCTCCAGGTGCTTGGCGGGGACATGATCCTCGCTGGGCTGACTGTGGTCCGAATGCTTAGCTCGTCAGCTCTGAAACTACTAAACCCGGCAGTTGCTAAGTCGGTCTCGGGGCGCTTCAGTGTTTGCTGCGGAGGGCTGCGGCCGCCGGGCACGAATCAGACCGGGGTCTATCCAATCGCAGAGTTTTGACGAGAAGGCGCTCGAGAGAGGAAAAGGCGAAGGCGCAGTAGGGACTGAAGATGGAGATTTCTATGCTCACAGCGACAGGTTCGGAAATCCCTTTGGCGGGGCCTCCATTCCCAAAATCGGAGTACGATTATCGACAGCAGAAGGTGCTTGAAGCGGTAGCGCATGCCAAACTTGATGCAATTGTGGTTACCGCTATCGGCCACCTCAGATATCTTACCGGCTATGATGGATTTGGTGGGTACTTCGCTCCGTTCCCGTTGATTCTAGCACCGGGTTATGCGCCGGTTCTCGTTGTAAGAGAGTACGATGCCGAGGCTGTCCGCGTCGAAGGATGTGTCGATGAGGTCGTTTGTTATAGACACCCTGGCGATGTTGCCAAGTCCTGTGCCGAGGTTCTTCGCCGGCATCGGCTGCAGGATCAGAGAGTGGGTTTCGAACTCGGATGTTGGAATCTGGCACCGGCCGATGTGCGTGCAGTGCAAGGACAGTGTCCAGGCATGAAAGTCGCCGACGGCTCCCATTTGGTTGCGTCGGTCGCAGCAGTCAAAAGCCCGCTTGAGCTCGATGTGATGCGTCAAGCAATGGCGATAACTGATCTCGCGGTGCGGGTGTTTCGCAACTCGGTTCGCGAAGGCGCGAGCGAAACAGAAACGTACGCAGCCATAGTTGGAGAAGCCAGCAAAGCTGGCGGCGAAATATGGCGATCCGTTACTCTCGTGTTCGGTGATCGGACTAAGATGCCGCACGGTGTCCCGACCCCACACGCACTCCGAAACAATGAACCCGCCATGATCGAGATCGGCGGCGTGAAGCACGGCTATGCCGCAGGGCTGGTCCGCAGCGCGGTGCTTGGTCGGCATCGCGAGGCCGAATCGTTGCACGCTCTTTCGGTTGAAGCGCTCGAATCCGCCATTGCCGCGATTAAGCCTGGGGTAAGCGCGAAGACCGTGGACGCCGCCGCGCGCAAGGTGATTGAGCAATCTCGACGCCCGGGCGCCTTTCGCCATCGTACCGGGTACCAAAGTGGCATCCACTGGACAGAGCGAGGAAACATCAGCCTGGAGCCTGCCGCAGAGGAGATTTTACAGGCGGGAATGACCTTTCATCTTCCCATTATTCTGTTTGGGGAAAGCGGTCATCTGTTTGGCTGCAGCGAGCACGTGGTCGTCACAGACTCTGGCGCGGAAGTGCTCAGCCGTACAGGTCACAACTTATTTCACGCTGTGGGCTCCACATGAATGGCATTGAAGCGTTTCAACATTTGCTGGCGGAGGCAACTGCTTGGCGCCACCATCTTCATGAGAATCCCGAGCTGGAATATCGGCTTTACAATACTGCTAGATTTGTAGCCGAGAAGCTCACTTCTTTCGGCGTTGATCATATCGAAACGGGGATAGCTGAAACTGGTATCGTCGCCTTGATTGACGCAATTGTGGAAACGGGCCGACGATCGCACTGCGCGCGGATATGGACGCGCTTACGATACCTGAACATTCCGAGAAGCTCTGGTCCCTCGAAAGTGCCCGGCAAGATGCACGCCTGTGGGCATGATGGTCACATGGCGATGCTATTAGGCGCCGCGAAATACCTTGCGACGACTCGGCGCTTCAAGGGATCGGTCGCCTTGATCTTCCAGCCCGCTGAAGAGAGTGGAGTGGGCGGCCAAAGGATGGTCCAGGCAGGGATCATGGATCGTTTCTCAATAGCGAAGGTGTTCGGCCTGCACAATGTGCCAGGAATCGAAGTCGGCAAGTTCGGCATCTGCCCAGGTCCGATCATGGCCGCTCTCGACGAGTTCGATCTCATCGGGAAGGGGAGGGGCGGTCATGCCGCCAAGCCTCATGAGGCCGTCGATCCGGTAGTCATTGCCGCACAGATCATCGTCGGCCTGCAAACCTTGGTTTCTAGGAACACGAACCCGATGGAGGCGCTCGTGATATCCGTCACCAAACTCAACGCGGCTCAGGCCTACAACGTCATTCCGGATCGGGTAGAGCTGGCAGGTAGTATTCGAACTCTTGTGCCCGGCCTGCGCGACTTCGCACAAAGGCAGATATTTGCGGCTGCGCGAGGTATAGCGCGGGGATTTGGCGCAGATGTCGAATTTGAGTACTGCAGGTCCGCGCCGGTCACGATCAATCATCCGGAAGAAACTAATCTGGCGGTCAAAGCAGCACGCAATCTGGTTGGACCGGCTTGCGTCGATGAGAAGATAACCCCACGGATGGGCTCGGAAGATTTTGCCTACATGCTTGATGCAAGGCCGGGCGCAATCATCTTTCTTGGCAACGGATCGACAGCTGGCTTGCACCACCCGGCATATGACTTCAACGACGACGCCCTGCCTTATGGCATCGGCTATTGGGTGAACGTCGTCGAGACGGTGCTGGCTCCGTGAACCGCGACCGTCCTGCGCTGTCGCTTGGAGTCTTAAATGGGATCAACGACCTTAGGCTCTCTCCGGATCTGGAACCCGCTGGCCGTGTGGCGATGCAGCCGGCGACCCGGTCTGCATCGCAGCTGCCTGCCGACTGCTCCAGCAAGCAGGTCCTGAGCCTGCTTGCGCCTTCTCGATCGCGACAGGCAATGGCGGGAATCCGCGGATGGCGTTTCAACCTTGAATAAAAGAGAGGGACTAGTCGCCTCGCATTTGACTGGAGGCCGGAAAAGGGAGCGGGTGTTACCAGCAGACCGATGGATTGGAATAACGTGACCTAACACAATTCCGTCCGGTCTGGGTTTCACCCGGACGTTCAAAATCTACTAGGTCGCGTAATCGGGACTGATCCGGTCGAGGCGGCGCTTCAGAGCCGTCCAGGGCCGAAGGTTCCTATCGTAGCCCTGTCGTTGGAACTGCTCCGCCGTATGAGCGGCCACTCTGTCCGACGGCAGGACAATTTTGTGTCCACCTTGCATCGCCGCGATCTGGACCCGGCACGATTGCTCCAAAAGGTACATGTTGAGGAAGGCTTCGGACACGGTACGGCCAAGTGTAAGCAAGCCGTGGTGTTTTAGGATCATGACGTCTTTGTCCCCGAGATCGCGCACGAGACGCTCGCGCTCGTTGAGATCGAGCGCAACGCCTTCGTAATTGTGATAAGAAATGCCACCATAGAAGCACATCGATTTTTGGTTTAACGGCAGCAGTCCTTGTTCTTGAGCCGCAACGGCCATTCCTGCCAAGGTGTGCGTGTGAATTACACAAAGAGCATCCTGACGAGCCATGTGTACGGCGGAATGAATTGTGAAGCCTGCGTTGTTTACTTTAGCCTCGCCCTCTTTCTGAAGCGCATGCCCCTCCGGGTCGACAAGGACGAGACTGGAGGCCGTGATTTCGTCAAACATCATGCCGTACGGGTTGAGCAGGAAACGATGCGCCTCCCGAGGTAGCCGCGCTGACAGGTGCGTGGAGATAAGGTCGTCCATGCCAAAGTGAGCGATCAGACGATAAGCCGCAGCCAAATCGCAGCGGACGTCCCATTCATCCGAGGGATCGCTAAACATGGTCTCTCCTCCTCAAACCTAGCAAGGGAACCTCGAACTATAATAGCGTCGGCGAAAAACAGGTTTTCACCGGTGAATGCCAATCACCCGTGGATATTCCGCTCACCAACGAATTCGCAGCATTCACGCGCTCTCACGGACATCTTTCCGGTCGTCTAGGCAGGCCCCTTGCTGCGCTTGCTTGAGGCGCAAGATAATAGTTCCCCAAAGCCTGCAGGCGTTTCACGCCTCACGACCGCCAGCACTGTAGGTCGCAGACCGTGAACTCTTGGGAAGCGAGAAACCAGGCATTGTGTCTCGCAGCTGATTGCGTCACCTAGATAGTGTCATGACCGAGCTCGGCGAATGCGCCGCTCGAGCCGCGCGACCGAATCTCAGCCATTAAAGTTTGTGCAGAGGCTGCTCGGAACGCTATAAGCGTCTTCGTCCGCACATTCTGCCTTCCTGCAGGTGCCGGAGGATCACAGCTGTATGCGTGCGCCTGTGCAGCACATCAGCCGATTTTGTTTGTGCTGGCGGCGCTGTCGGCGCTTCCGATAAAGCGTGCCTTGAGCGGAATTTCGTCCGCGAATTCTTCAAGACGACGGTAGACGGCTGAGACGTTGGTGGAGCACGCAAGCGCAGGCTTTCACGAGTTAAAGCGCGTGGCGGAGCGCTACATGCTACGAGCAATATCAACTCGTCGACGCCATTGTCAGTCGGCAGAGGTCTGTGATGCTGTAAACTGGAAGCTTCGTGATACGGCGGATCGCCGGAGCAACAATCGGAAACGCTGCGCATTCGAACAAAATTATGGCGATCTCCGGATGGGCTGAGCGGAGACGCGCGATGCACCCGGCAACATCTGCCTCGATCGCGGGGACGTCGAGCGGCGGCGCCGGGCGCTTGAGCTCGTCATGCCAAAACTTGCCCCCTTCAATGCCGCCGATCACGACCCTGGCCCGCTCCGCCCGATCGTCGATCCCGAGCAGACCTTCGCTGCAACAGGTCGAATCATAGGTCAGGACGGCGATCTTCGCGCGCTCCGGCAACTGGCGAAGCAATGTGGGTAACAACAGCAGGCTTGACATCACGACGGGCACTGTGACCGAAGCCGCCACGGCCGCTTGATGGCGAACAGAAAAGCCGCAGGTCGAACTTATCGCGACCGCGCCTCGTTCGACCAGGCGCTGGGCGGCGGCTATGAAGGCGGGCTCAAGCGCCGGATCGCCGCGTACGACGTTCTCAACCCAAGCTCCCGCGACCGTTTCTGAGATGGTTTGAAAATCGAATGTCGCCGGATTCAGCATTGAGCCGGACGCCGGGGCAGGCGGTATAGCACCGGGGGTGAGTCCGCGCTCGAGATGCAGGATACCGAGGGAGCGGGCGGGTAGGTATGAGGTCATATAGCAACCATAGCCCTGATTTTAGGTGGAATTATGCGCAATTCTGCTGCTGGTCGCCGAAATTCTGCTTTCCATCAGCAGAAGAGTGGGGTTTTGCCAATTCAGCCTACCAAAGCAAGAGGGCGACTATCCTGGCCTGACGGGCGCAAGCGGTGGACCTAAAGGCGCAAGGCTCATTCTTCGATCCTGTCGGCCGAAAAATTTGACATATCATTTTCGAATGAGCGCATGACTGCTCGCTCGCGATGAAAGGGATTTATGGGCACCCTTTGACAGCGATCAAGCGTTCGTCGAGTCGAGTTCAAGCAAAGCATATTTCAAGGAAATGACGCAGAATTTCAGCGGCAAATGGCCGCACATCGACGATCCTCAGCTCGGAGGAATCGTATCATCAAAAATCAAGCAAAGGGGAACCCGCCGGCCGGTCAGTCACTGTGGACTGCTTGGCCTTTCTACGAAGCTCCCGTTTGGGTTGTCTAGAGCAATCCTGAGCGGTGTTGAGGACTCGCGCTGAAGGGATGAAACGGATGTTGCGCGCTGCTTGGCCTGAAGTGACAGGCAATCTTGCGTCCACGCGGCAAAGTGCTGTCGTGTTTCTTGATGGTGTTGATCAGGAAAGCGACGTTGCAAGCAGAAGAAACTGTGCTGCAAAATGGACAAGTATCGGAGACGCTCATTGCCTCTTCGCCGATCTTAGCGTCCAAAGAGGTACTCTTGACGAAGCTGCCCATGCCTGGCTTTGCGCGCTTACCGCATTTGAAGTTGCCAGACGACTATCCGATGAAGACGATCCGCAAAAGGCGGACGTTGTGGCCAAGCTTGAGGCCTGCGTCAATGGCTTCGGATCTTTAGGTCAGAGGGTGGAGCGTGTCGAAATCAAACTCTATGATCAGGGCGAGTTGTCTGCCTACTACGTGCCCCCCAGTACTTCTGGTTCTGGCGCCCCCGCAATTGTTTGCATCAGCACGGAAGAAGAAACGGCAGGGATCCTGCTTGGTAGACTCTTGCCTCTTATAAATGGTCGAAACACGGCGGTTCTCGTCGTGTCGTACGATGACGTCTCAAGTCATTGGCTTGGACCCTCAGAAATATTGCTTTCTTGTTGCTTGGATCATTTGTCGACCCTGCCGGAGATTGATGCGTCTCGAATGGCAATCTACGGAGAAGGCCTTTCAGCCGCGCTCGCGACCAATTTTGCTGCGACTGACCGGCGCCTGTCTGCGGCGATTTGCGACGGGGGGCTTTGGAGCTGGACCCGGACTCGGTCATCTATTGAGTGGATGACTAGGACGGCTGAGACTCCGGACGCAGGGGTGTCCACGACGCAACGATCGCGTTTGGCGAGGAAGTTAAGATGTCCCATTCTCGTCGTTGCTGGCGAGCGCAGTATTTTCAACGCGTCTGAGGCAATCAAATTAGAGGCTGATTGCGCCTGGGCGAGCATTGACCTGGAATTGTTAATGCCACGGACCCCAGAGGGGGCAGTCGAGAATTTCATAGCATGCGATGAGGCCGTCTTCGAATGGCTTGAGCGCAAGCTCGATCGCCATCAAGCTTCATAGCAGCCCAAGGCTTAATTTCTGAGATGCCAGTCTGCTGTTCTTGGCGATCGCGTTTAGTCGCTTATTCAGATACGCAAGCGACTCCTCGTCCAAGCCATTTAGAATCGTCGAATTGACGGCTTGTCTCTTGTCCGACAGCTTAGCAATTTCCGTCCGCACCTTTGGAGTCAACGAGATCTGCAAGAACCTCGCATCATCAGGCGAGGTGGCGCGGACTAGAAATTCCAGCTGTTCAAGTTTCTTCGTCTGAGTCGTTATAAATGCGGGGTGAAACCCCAATTTATTGGCGACTGCAATGGCGGAGACACCGCTGCCATGGTCGAGTTCATCGACCGCCATCAGCATCAGCCACTGAGGTTCGCTTATACCGATTAATCCCGCCCAACTCTTATCGATCTCTTCCAGTTGAGCGCGAATCTCGACGATGTTCCAGATCAGGTCCCTAACAGCCCTGTCAAATTGCTCTTGTGTGGCCATCTTCATTCTTTTTGCCAGTTTTGATTGTCCGCAGTGAACGTGAGCGGAAACCGAGGCATCCTATCCAACCTCGGAAAGACTGAAATACCCCACGATGAGCATTGCTACCATCTAATTCATCAATTGACATATACAATTGACGTATAATATCAAGATCGTGGATCGCAGAGGCTCGTAGAGCGGTCCACTCAGTGCAATCTCCAAAAAGAGCCCTCGGGCTGCCCCCCGAGGGCTTGCTTTTAGGCCGTTCCAGCATTTTGCTAGGTGCGGGTGTTGCCTATCGGCAACGGTGCGGCGCAAAGCGCTAGTTTTCATCATTAACTGATTGTATCAATTGATGATCGGAAGTATGTCTCCTTGGGACAGCGAGGGGGTTCTCGAAGTCGTTCCGTCAAGCGGTCCGCCCTGGGGCGGAGTTGGTAGCGGATCTTTGAAGGACGGAAACGCGGTTTCCAACTTGGAGGTTCATCGATGAAAGTGATGAAGGGTATTATTCTTGGGTCAGTGGCAATGTTCGTGGGGGCTGGTGCGCAGGCGGCCGACCTTCCCGTCAAAGCCAAGGCGATCGAATACGTAAAGATCTGCTCATTGTATGGCGCGGGATTCTACTACATCCCAGGCACGGACACGTGCGCCAAGTTGGGGGGGTATTTGCGTGCTGACGCTTTGCTTGCGACCAGTGCCGACTTCGATGCTGCGAGCAGTGGTGTGGCTGGTGCGCGGAACCGGCTGAGCAACTACTACACAACCCGGACTCGCCAGGATCTGCAGATTGATACACGTACTGCCACCGAGTACGGCGTTGTTCGGACCTTCTCCGAGCTGGTGTTCACGTGGACAAGCGGTACCTATACCGGCGCGGGCACGACCGCCGTGAATGGGGCGACGACCTATACTTCATCTACTGGCTCCCAGATCGCTGGTGGTTCACTCGGCGTCTACTACGCTTTCATTCAGTTCGCCGGGTTTACGTTCGGCAAGGCGGAGTCGCAGTTCAGGACGCCGTGGGCCGAATATCCGGCCAACAACATTGAGCTGCCAGGCAGCGGCGGTTGGGATCCCGTCAACCAAATTACTTATACCGCTGATTTCGGTCAGGGCATCACGGCTTCGTTCTCTGCTCAGGACCAGGTTCAAAATTATACGTCCAACACCTGGAACGTGAGTGGCGCTACCGCTGCTGGTCAGGCTGTCGGAGCTTATGGTGCCAACGACATCGGAGGTACGCGAGCTCCGGACCTCGTTGCTCGGGTTCGCGCCGATCAGGCTTGGGGTCTGTTCCAGGCATCACTTGCTGCGCATGACAATCATGCGGCCTATTATGGTGCATCCGAGCTCACGGGCCATCCCGGCGACAAGTGGGGCTGGGCTGGACAGCTGGCGCTGTCTATCAAGAATCTGCCGACCGGACCGGGTGACACGATCAACTTGACCGGCGTCTACACGCACGGTGCCAGTCGGTACAACTTCCAGGATTATATGTCGACCACCTACGCTATGTATGGCGGTACGAACGTGGCTGGTGCGTATCAGAGCTTGGGCATTGCCGGTGTGTCCGACTCCGTGTTCGTCATTGGTGCCGGTCAGGAGTTGACCACGACGTACGGCTTCAACGGCGGCTTCACCCATAATTGGGACCCGTATTGGAATACGTCCGTCTTCGGTGCGTGGGCTGCTGTTCGATATAACAACACAGCCAAGGGTTATATCTGCGGAGCTTTCGTCGCGAATCTGGCGCTTTCAAGTGGTCTTGGCGGGTGCAACCCCGACTTCAACTATGCCGTGGTCGGCACAAAAACGTCTTGGACTCCGGTCAAGGGTCTGACCTTTACCGGTGAGCTTGCGTACATGATGCTCGACCAGAAGTATGCGAGCGGAAGCACGGTGACCCTTCCACTTCAGTCAGGCGTAGCAAAGCCGGCTGCAGTTTATGAGCTGAAGGACCAGAACAGCTTGGTGCTGCTGCTCCGCGCTCAGCGCAATTTCTAAGTGGTTTCTATAGCGAAAGGAGCAACGAACAAGGCTCTAAACTAACCTCCAAGAAGGCCCCCGGCATGCCCGCCGGGGGCCTTTCTCGTTAGAGGCGACCTCCGCCGTATCCATCCGAGCTAGGGCGCGGACAGGCTCACGTCCACCGCTTGAGGAGTTCGGGGTTTTCCTTGTGTATCCTGATGAGCTCCATCAGGTTTTCGATGCCGCAGTCGGTGAACGCCATGACGCCTTCGTCACCTACGCCGTAAACCCAGATGACGCCGTCCTCCGGATCCATTCCGTTGGCCACGTCCCAGAGCCAGTCCTCGTCTTCGCCGAGGTCCTTTGCGACGCGACCGATTGTGAAGACGGAATGAACTTTGTTGACGTGCACGGCTACGCCACCTGAGCGGAGGACGTCGACGTGAGAGGCGTCCAATTCCAGGGCAGCAACTCGTGCAGCCGACTTTGCGGCATGTCGGCGATGCGCGCGCAAAGACGTCGGCAAGCCAGGCTTTCGGGTCGATGTCGTTGAGACGCGCCGTCATGATGAGCGTCGCCATCACGGCGGCCCGCTCGGCACCGCGATCCGAGCCAGCGAACAACCATGCCTTTCTTCCAAGAGCAAAACCGCGCAGCGCTCGCTCTGCGGCATTGTTGGTCAGGCAAACCCTTCCATCATGAGCAAGGCGGGCAAAGCCATCCCACCGGTTGAGCAGATAGTTAATCGGCTTGATGACATTGGACGAACGCGAGAGTCGGGCACATTCCGCTCGCAGCCAAGCCTCAAAATCGGCCAGCAGCGGCGCACTTCTCACCCGGCGGACCCGCAGCCGCTCCTCGGCGCTCAACCCATAGATCTCGCGCTCGATCTCGAACAGCTGGTCAATCCGCCGGACCGCTTCCAGCGCCAGGGGCGAGATCGCGGTCGCCGACCGTCCACGGCGCGCGTTCTGGGCGATATCGGCCAGTTCGAAGAACGCCCTCCGGCCGTGCGCCCAGCAGAAGGCGTGGCCGGCGATGCCTTGCGCCCGGGATCGAACAGAGCATTGAAGCCGCTATAGGCGTCGGCTTGGAGGATGCCGGCGAAGTTCTGAAGATGCCGCGCCGGATGTTCGCCGCGCCGATCGCGCGAGGCGTAAAACAGCGCCGCCGGCGGACCTTGCCCGCCAAATGGCCGATCGTCGCGGACATAGGTCCAAATCCGGCCAGTGTCCGTCTTCCCTTCGCCAGGATCGGGATCTTGGTGTCGTCGCCATGGAGCCTGTCGGCGGAGAGCACATAGGCTTCGATCAGTTCAAAGATCGGCCTAACCGCGAACGCTCCGGCGCCGACCTGATCCGCCAGCGTCGAGACCGACAGGTCAATCCCCTCACATTTGAAGCGCTGGCTGTGTCGGTTTAACGGCTGATGTTGGCCGAACTTGTCGAACAGGATCGTCGCCAGAAGCTGGGGTCCGATATAGCCCCGGGGGGTGGCATGGAACGGCGCTGGTGGCTGCGTGATCGCCTCGCAATCCCGACAACTGAACTTCTCCCGCACCGTGTCGATCACCTTGAACCGACGTGGGATCTCCTCCAGCGTCGAGGTCACGCTTTCGCCAAGCTTCGAAAGCCGGGCCGATCCGCAGCAGGGACACTGCGTCGGCGGCGGCAGCACCACGCGCTCCCGCTCGATATCATCGGGAAAGGGCTGGCGCACCGGCCGCCTGCGCTCAAACGAACGCACCGTCTGCGTCTTCCCAGCCGCCCTATCGGCAGCGAGCTCATCCTCGGTCGCGCCCGCCTCGAGTTCCTCAAGCTCAAGCTCCAGCTGATCGAGCAGCCGCGCCGACCGCTCGGAGCGAGCGCCATATCGTGCGTCGTAGCTTCTCGATCTCGAGCTTGAGATGGGCAATCAGCGCTTCGGTGCTCGATTGCTTCGCCTGGGCATTGGCCGCTTCAGCAAGCTTGGCTTCCGCTGCAAGCCTGGCCGTCCGCTCGGCCAGGATCATTGCATGCGCGGCGGCAAGATCAGGCGGCAGGTCGGCCCTGGAGTCCATAGCCAGATGGAATCACATTCGCTGCCAAACTCAAATAACAAAGTCTCAGCCCACAGTGGTCGGACGCCAGGACTCCTGGGGATTGCGCCAGTCGATGCCGGACAAGAGGTAGCTCATCTGCGCCTGCGAGATCGACACAGCGCCGTCCGCCAGCGACGCCATATAAAACGACCTCTCTCCGGTTTCTTCGTAAACAGGCAGGCCCCCTGGCCGTCATGCCAGATCACCTTCAAAAGATCGCCTCTGCGTCCGCGGAAGCAGAACAAATGTCCGCTCAGCGGATCGCGGCGCAGCACCTCTTGCACCTGCAACGATAAAGAGGCGAAGCCTTTGCGCATGTCGGTGTGACCTGTCGCCAGCCACACCCGAACTCCCGTAGGGATCGGAATCATCGCGGATCCAGAGCCTCGATGATCCGGCGAAGCGCCTCAACGTCGACGCTCGCATCGACAATGACGCGCCGCCCGCCGGTCAGCTCGATCTCAATCCGACGCTCGGTCGAATGTGCTGTCGCACTCCGCGATGAATCCGCCGCCGACGCCACAGCCCCATCCTCGGCCACAACTACCCTGACAAGGCCAGCCTCGGATTTGGTCCGGTTCGCTGCGAAAGCTCTTCGCCAGGTCACCAGCAGAGAACGCGACAGGCCATATCGCCGCGCCGTCGCCGCAACCAAACGCGGCTCGGACATGCTTTCCAAAACAATCCGCGCCTTCTCCTCCTCAGACCAACGCCGCCGCCGGCCCGTCTCCACTACTTCAAGTCGATTCACCGCGCTGATCGTATGGCTGTCCATACGTACAGTTCTCAACCATCAGGTCAGCCCGCCGCAAGACGGCTCTCCTCGGAAGCTTACCCTCCGCCTGTGTGGCTCGAATGATCAGTTCGAAGAAGTCGTTCTCTCCAGACACTAGAGGCGAGCTGCATAGAAGCAGTATATTCGTTCCGGTCCCGCCAACGCGCTGTCGACTTAGGTCTGTTTTCGATCTCTTAAAATCCGCCAATCGCGCCATCTGGGAAGGTTTGACGTGCGGTGGCGCGCACGTTGAAAGCTTTATCCGAACGCAGGAAATGGCCGTCTCGAGTGCCTGCTCGATGCGGCAATATGAATGAAGGAGGCGCGCAGGCCTAACCTCAAGTGCTTTGCCTCAAAACGTCGAATTCGCGGGGCTTCGAGCTTACGGACCTGCGCCCTACCGGGTCAACAACGCAGAATTCCGGCCGATGTGTCTCCTATATCAGAGGAATTCACCTTTGCAAGGTCCTCTATAATGCCGCCTTAAGGAATACGCGCCGGCCTGTGAGCGAACTGGACAAATTTTCTTCCCAGGTAAAATGGGGCAGCGACCATTCAAGGGCGCGGAAATGCGCAGCCTCTCCTCAAAAGACTTCAGATAGCCAAGAACCAAGGAGCTAAGACAATGACCGTCAGCAAAGGACCTCAGGTGTTTCCGCGCACGGAGTACTTGCGGAGGCTTGCCGCAGTAAAAGCGGAAATGGTCAAACGCGACATTGAAACGCTCGTGGTCACCTTTGATCGCAGCATCAATTATCTGACAGGTTACACCGCGCGATCAGCATATGTCCCGCAGGCTCTTGTCGTTTCCGTTCACGAGGAGGAGCCACCGCTAATTCTGCGTCTCATGGATGTGCCAGCGGGGATCCATCTGACGTTTCTCGAACGGAACAAGATAATTGGATATCCCGAATCGCTCGTCGGCAACCCCGAGAAAGATGGTTTCGATGCTGTGATTGACTTTCTTCAGGAAGCTAAGCTCACCGACCGCGGGGTCGGACTTGAAATGGGGCAGCTCCCAGCGCGCGCGGCGGAAAACTTCAAGAAGCGACTGCCCGGTGCGAGGTTCGTCGACTGTACGCACGTCGTCACTTGGATCAGGGTCATCAAGTCCGATCTTGAAATAGCTCTGATGAAAGAAGCCGCCGCAATTGCCGATGCGGGTATGATGCGCGCGGCCGAAGTCATCCGTCCCGGCGTGCATGAGGCTGACGCGGTTGCCGAGATTCTTGCGACCCTGGCGCGCGGCGCCAACGGCAAGCACGGAACGGGAATCGCGAACATCTTCATGTGCTCCTCGCCACGTACCGGAACAAGCCACATTATCTGGAGCGACGACACCTTCCGGGAAGGTTCACAAATCAATCTTGAGCTCGGCGGCGTGCGCCACACCTATACGGCAGCCATTATGCGCACCTTCTCGATTGGCAAGCCTTCTGACCGTCTACTGCACCTACATGAGGCCGAGGTCCAGGGCCTAGAGGCCGCGCTGGAAAAAGTCCGGCCCGGAGCAACCTGCAGCGACGTCGCCGAAGCATTTAATCGCACCATCGGAAAGTCGGGCTTTCAGAAAGAATCCCGCTGTGGCTATGGCATCGGCATCGATTGGAACGAGGCGGTCACAAGCCTTAAGGAAGGAGACATGACGGTTCTGAAACCCAACATGACCTTCCATCTGATGCTCGGCAACTGGATCGATGAGGATTTCGGCTATGTTCTCAGCGAGACATTCCGGGTCACGGACTCGGGCGCCGACGTGTTGACCCGGGTGCCACGACAGATTTTCGAGATTTAACTCGCCTGCGGACCCCTCCGATCAAGAGCCCGCCGCGCTGAAGTTGGCGGCGTCCCTCGGGACGTTGCCAGTATACTTGCTGGATGCTTGCGGTTCAGAGCAGCTTCCAGTTGTCGGGGCCACCTGCTTCTCCTTCGGTTGATGCCTGTGCTACGACGCGGTTTTCGCGCTGACGAGGCTGATCGCACCAGACGCGATGTCCCCCAAGGGGGGCGCCTCGACTGCTGATCCGTCTCGGCCTAGGTGTGGTCTGTCAGGAGGTTGTCCATCTGGTCTGAACCGAGGAAGCTGAGGTTGCGAAGCTTCAGTGTTCCAAGGAGAGACCAGATGAACGTCCACAAGAATGCGCCTTTGACGCCCAAAGGTCGAGAGGCGATGGTGCGAAGCGTGGTCGAAGGCGGGTTGAGCCAGGCCGGTGCGGCGGACCTGTTCAATACGACGCCGAAGACCGTCGCCAAATGGGTCAAGCGGTTCCGCGCGGAAGGTGTGGAGGGTTGCGTGGTCGCTCCTCAAGGCCCCATTCATCGCCGAGCCGAACCCCGCCAGCCACGTGCACAGCCGTCGAGGCGTTGCGCCGGCAGCGCCACACCGGCAAGCAAATCGCAGCCGAGATCGCAGTGTCTCCGGCCACCGTCAGCCGCATCCTTCGCCTGGGATTAAACCGCATCCGTGATCTGGAGCCGGCCGAGCCGGAACGCCGCTATGAGCGCGAGAGGCCAGGCGAGATCATTCACATCGACATCAAAAAGCTCGGGCGTTTCCAACGTGTCGGACACCGCATCACCGGCGATCCGAGTGGACCGAACAAGAGCCGTGGCGCCGGATGGGACTTCGTCCACGTCTGCATTGACGACCATTCCCGCGTCGCCTTCACCGAGATCAAGCCCGACGAGACGGCCGCCAGCGCCGTTCCCTTTCTCAGGGCCGCCGTGGCTTATTACAAGAGCCTCGGCGTCACCGTTGCTCGCGTCATGACCGACAATGGGAGTTGCTACCAGTCGTTCGCTTTTCGCGACGCTTGCCGGGACCTGGCATCAAACACATCCGCATCAAGCCCTACACGCCGAGAACAAACGGAAAAGCCGAGCGCTTCATCCAGACCGCACTTCGGGAATGGGCTTATGCCAAAGCCTATTCGACGTCAGACCGGCGCGCTCAGGAGCTGCCGATCTGGCTGCATCGATACAACTGGCACCGGCCCCATGGTGGTATAAATTCTCAAACGCCGATCAGCCGCCTCGCTTTGACCGAGGACAACCTCTTGAGGCTCCACACCTAGATCGACGCTCCGCCAGTAGGCGATCTCGCAAAGCCCGAGCCGCCCGGACGGCAAGGCGGAACACTGGGCTTCCGATCCGCTGATTCAAGCCATCCGAGGTGACGGCGCCACTTGTGTTAGCAAAATTGCCAATGAAGATCGAGGATGGCGTGATGTGGCTATGGCGTCGGAGAATTCGGCGTCCAGGTGTTCACCGACGATGGCATCGCAACCTAATCGAAGCTCATCAAGTTCCAGGCGAAAACCTGCCGCGAAGGAAGAATGGATACAGACCGCTGGTTGCAGGCCCGACGTCCTTTTGGAGAACAGCACCAACGCAGCCCGCGAGGGCGGCCATGACGCCGATCGGCATCGGACCGCCGATCTCCGCAGCCTTGCTCCTCAGACGCCAGCACCATTCTCGCCTGTGGCTATGATCAACGTGAACATCTGAACATCGACCTCTCTGGCTTGTTTGTCGTCGAGTGCACATCGCGGGGTAGCAATAGCGGCCATCATCCGGCGGCGCTTCTGATCGAACAAAGCCGCTTCGTCCATAAAGAGCCTTCTCTCCCGATGGGTTCATGAGGTAGCGGCAGTTCTTCTGTCGCAGGCTGCCGGCCGCGATGATTATTGACGTTCTCCAGGCCGGTTTTCATCCGGCGTATTTGCCTGCACTGCGAATCATCCGGGTTAGCCACTGACCATGATTGCAACAAACAATTTGTGCCGATGACAACATGCAGTGAAAGAAACCACCAACACTAGCAGTTGATCCTAATTACCAAACACGAGATTGGTTACCAAACACGTCGGAATTCATGGCCTAGATCAATCCTCGGAACGCCCGCATGACGCAATCATTGAAGGAGCTGGAGGCCGCACACGTTGTATATGGTTGGCAGCGGCAAGAGGTTCGCGCCCCGGCGATCTTCGAGAAGGCAAGCCGCTGTTATTTGTGGGATACGGATGGAAAGAAGTATCTCGATTTTGGGTCAGGGCAAATCAACGTAAATGTCGGCTATGGGCACGAGAGAGTGCTCGCGGCGATACGAGCGCAAATGGAACGCACAACATATTTGCCACCAACACTTCCCACAGAAGCCCGCATACGGCTTGCTTCGATGATCGCCAACCATATGCCAGGCATGCTGAAGTATGTGTTCTTCACAAACAGTGGGTCAGAGGCAATTGAAAACGCGTTGAAGATCGCGCGAGCGGTCACTCGCAGGCAAAAGGTCTATTCTGCCTGGCAGAGCTATCATGGCGCGACCGCCGGTGCTGCTGCGATATCAGGCGATCCTCGACGAATGTATGTAGAACCCTCACTGCCCGGGCTTGGCAAGTTTCACTACCCCAATTGCTACCGATGTCCGTTCGGACAAGTCGCGCCGCCTCAATGTCGTTTCGCTTGCTTGCACAGTTTCCGGAACCAGCTCGTTCACGACGGGCCAGAAACCGTGGCGGCAATCGTGCTCGAACCAATATCGGGTACGAGCGGTATCTATGTTCCACCCCAGCAGTACGTCCAGGGAGTTCGTGAGCTTTGTGACGAATACGGAGTTCTTCTGATATTGGACGAGACGATGAGTGGCTGGGCGCGAACTGGACGGTGGTTTGCATGCGAACATTTCTGTGTGTCTCCTGATATTCTTGTGACGGCAAAGGGCATCACATCGGGCTATGTTCCGCTCGGGGCGGTAGTGCTAACCTCGAAAGTCCGCGATCATTTCCTTGACCGCGCTTTCGTTGGTGGCCTGACGAATGAGGCCCACCCCCTTGCTTGTTCAGCAGGAATCGCCAACATCGAAGTATACGAGGAGGAGCAACTTGCGGAGCGCTCTGCGGCGCTGGGGCGGTACTTGCATGATCAGCTGATGGTACTCCATCGGAAACATCCCAGTGTTGGGGATGTCCGCGGCAAGGGGCTGTTTGCCTGCCTTGAACTAACCCAAGACCGCAGGTCAAAAGCGCCGCTTGCCGGCTATCGCGACAAGATCAGAAACGTTTCGGAAGAGCTTTGCCGGCGGCTGTTTCAATTGGGACTAATTGTCATCGCGAAGTGGGATTTCGTCTTCATTGCGCCACCCTTGATAGTGACCGCAGAAGAGATAGACGATGGAATAGCCAAGATCGATGAAGTCTTATCATACACTGATGAGTTGATAGCCAAATAGGATATGGCAGCATGAATACGCTTCGATCACGTACTGAACCGGATGCAGAGACTAGATCTACGGTAGAGGTGATTCGCAGAGCGCGTTGCGTTCAGCCTATCGTTGCGGCTTGGTCGCAGGACAGAATTGATGACGTGGTTTTGGCGGTGGCGTGGCATGCCTTCAACGATGCGGAAGCGCAACGTCTCAGCAACATGGCAGTCAGAGAAACGGGATTCGGGTCTTTCGAGGATACCTATGCCCGTCATCGTCAGCGCATCCTGGGAGTCATGCGTGATCTGGAGCACGCGAAAACAGAAGGCGTGATCGAGAGTTGCCCCGAGCTGGGGCTGCGAAAAATTGCAAAGCCCATCGGAGTTATCGCGGCGATGACTCCGTCGACTGCCCCCGTCGCAGCTGTGGTGGTGAATGCGCTAGCGATGCTGAAGACGCGCAACGCGGTGATCTTTTGCCCAAACCCGGGGGCCAGGTATACCGTCTTCGAAACAATTGGTGTGTTGCGGACCGCGCTCAACCAAGTTGGTGCGCCCTGCGACATCATTCAATGTGTTACAGATCTATCGCGAGAGCGCGTCACCCAACTTATGGAAGCGGCGGATCTGGTTGTTGCATCGGGCGGGCAAGGCACGGTAAGGCGTGCCTATCTGAGCGGCACACCGGCATACGGAGCGGGCACAGGGAATGCAGTGGTGCTCGTCGACGAGACTGCAGATATTACCGAAGCCGCGCCGAAGATCATCGCTGGCAAATCTTTCGACAACGGCACATCTTGCTCTTCGGAGAGCTCTCTGGTGCTAGCCGCGGCTATCTACGATGGGATGATCGACGAACTCGAAGCCAACGGAGCGCATCTTTGTAATCCGGACGAGGCTGGTAGATTGCGGGCAACAGCTTGGCCTGATGGCCGGTCAGTATCGCGCAAAGTCGTTGGCAAGAACGCTGAGACAATAGCGCGGTTGGCCGGACTTTCCGTTGCTACCAACACTCGGGTTCTGATGCTTCCGGGCGATAATTCCACAGGGCGAGACCCCGTTTCTGGTGAAAAATTATCCCCTATTCTCGGCCTTTGGCGATACGATGGAGAAATCGACAAAGGAATCGAGATGGTGAGGAGGCTGACGTCCGTCAGCGGCCCTGGTCATAGCTGCGGCATTTACTCGCACTCCAGCGACCACATCCTCAGACTTGGCGCTCTTGCGAACGTAAGTCGCATGATGGTGAATCAATCGACCGGATTCGGTAATTCCGGAAGTTTCGACAATGGGATGCCCGTGTCTGTGGTGTTGTCCTGCGGCAGTTGGGGCGGCTCGAGTACAAGTGAAAATATCAACTGGCGCCACTTCTTGAACTACACGTGGATTTCAGAGCCGATAGCACGTGCGGCTCCAGATCCAAATAGGCTCTTCGAGAGACACTGGGCACGATACGGCAAATAGGCTCCTCAGGGCGCGAATGGTAGCCCCGCGCCTGGGACTGTCGTTGTAATGGACGTTGGCGCTCTAACGGAATAGGAAGCGTATGACGAATGGGATCAACTGATCCTCACGTAGTGTGATCTGCCAACGCCTACCGACCTCAGCCAATCTAGTCTCTGATTTGGAAGACCTGCTGCTGTTTCAGGGCGCGCATCCGGCGTAGCTTTCAATTACCCGGGTCTCGTGCGTAGGATTTGCATCGGTTGAATCGTCTGTGATTCTGCTTGTGACGCCGATTCGCGGAAGCGTCACAATGAGCGAAGACACGGGAGGCGGGCTGCAGGCTGGCATGACGACGAAGTCGTTTTGGCAGGGCTGCCGGACAAGCGATTGGCGCGCCGATTTGGCCGCCTGCTTGATCAGATGTCGGCGGCACTTGGCCAACGGGTCCCGGGCGCGTGCGGCGACTGGGGGGGCGACGAAGGCCGCTTATCGCTTCTTCGACAATGCGCGGGTTACGGAGCATGGGATGCTGGCCGGCCGTTTTGCCTCGAACGCCATGCGCTGCGCGGAGTATCGCTCCGGCGAGGACCGCCTTGCGCGGTTTGATGGAGGGTGAAGACTTAGGCGTATGACTGACCATATGCCTATGCCGAAGGTTTCCCGACTTGAAGTCGTCTCGACGGGCGCTCGACGCCGTTGGACATTGGAAGAAAAGCAGCGGATCGTCACCGAGAGCTATGGCGGGCCACGTCTGGTGTCGATGACGGCGCGACGCAACGGGCTGTCGACAAGCCAATTGTTCACGTGGCGCCGGTTGGCGCGCGACGGCAAGTTGAGCGGGGATGCCGCGCCGGCGCTTGTTCCGGTTGAGATCACGCCTGCGGCGGCTCCGATCTCGAGTGACGCGCCACAACCGGTGTCTTCATCGCCTGCGCAACGTGTAAGGGCCGGCATTATCGAGATCGACCTTGGCGGCTGTCGCGTGCGCGTTGATCGGGACGTAGACACCGAGGCGCTGCAGCGGGTTCTTGAAATTTTGAGACGACGATGATCCCGATCCCGAGCGGCGTCAGGGTCTGGATCGCCACTGGCCACACCGATATGCGTCGCGGCATGCAAAGCCTGGCGCTTGCGGTCCAGGAGAGTCTGAAGCGCGATCCTCATGCCGGCGATCTCTACATCTTCCGGGGCCGCCGCGGTGATCTGGTGAAGATTCTTTGGCATGACGGGTTGGGCATGTCGCTCTATGCCAAGCGCCTGGACCGTGGCAAGTTCATCTGGCCCTCGGCGTCGGACGGTGCGGTGTCGATCTCGGCGGCCCAGATGGCTTACATGCTCGAAGGCATCGACTGGCGGAATCCGCAACTGAGCTGGCGGCCACAAAGCGCGGGCTGAGCGCCGAATCTGTAGCTTCTTGCATTTTGGGGAGTCCCATCGCGTCCAATCTGTGATTCACTGCGTCGCATGCATGCTGATCGCGACGCTGTTCCGGATGAGGTTGCCGCCCTGAAGAAGGCGCTGGCAGTCGAGCGCGCGAAGGGTTTGGAGATCGCCGGCGAGCTCGCGGTCGCCCGCGCGAAAGCGTCGGAAGACGAGGCGTTGATCGCGCAGCAGAAGCTGCAAATCGCCAAGCTAAAACATCAGATCTATGGGCAACGGTCGGAGCGCTCGGCGCGGCTGATCGAGCAGTTGGCGCTGACGTTCGAAGAGCTGGAAGCTGACGCCACCGAGGACGAGCTGGCGGCGGAACGGGCCGTGGCCAAGACGACCACGGTGCGCGGATTTACGCGCAAGCGCGCCGAGCGCCAGACCTTCCCCGAGCACCTCCCACCGGAACGGGTGGTAATCGATGGGCCTACGGCTTGTGAATGCTGCGGCAGCAATCGTCTTCGCAAGCTCGGCGAGGACGTGACCCGCACGCTAGAAGTGGTGCCGCGCCAGTGGAAGGTGATCGAGACGGTCCGCGAGAAGTTCTCCTGCCGCGACTGCGAGAAGATCAGCCAGGCGCCAGCGCCGTTCAATGCCATCGCTCGCGGGTGGGCTGGTCCGAGCCTCTTGGCCATGATTATGTTTGAGAAGTTCGGCCAGCATCAGCCGCTCAACCGCCAGGCGGAGCGCTACGCTCTGGAAGGCGTGCCGATCGCACTGTCGACCATGGCAGATGCCGTTGGGGCGGTCTGTGCCTCGCTGGATCCTCTGCTGCGCTTGGTGGAAGCCCACGTCATGGCGGCCGAGCCCCTTCATGCTGACGATACGACGGTACCGGTCCTGGCCAAGGGCAAGACCGACACCGGACGGTGCTGGATCTACGTCCGCGACGATCGGCCATTTGGGGGCACGGACCCGCCGGCGGCGATGTTCTACTACTCCCGCGACCGCAAGGGCGAGCATCCCCAAGCGCATCTGGCCCGGTATGCCGGCATCCTGCAGGCCGACGCCTATGACGGGTACAACCAGCTCTATCTGGCGGGACGCCAGCCCGGGCCAATCCGGGAGGCTGCCTGCTGGTCGCATGGACGGTGCCCGTTCTTCGCGATGGCCGACATCGAAGAGAATGCCCGGCGCAAGGCCACCGGCAAAAAGGAAATCCCGCTCTCGCCGATCGCGATCGAGGTCGTGCGGCGGATCGATGCGCTGTTCGAGATCGAACGGTCCATCAACGGCAAGAGTGCCGAGGAGCGCCTTCAGGTGCGGCAGACGCTGAGCCGGCCTCTGGTCGAGGACCTCCAGGTCTATATGCGGGAGCAGCTTGCCAAGCTGTCTCGGGGGCACGACCTGGCTAAGGCGTTCAACTATATCCTGAAGCGCTGGGCGAGCTTCACCCTATTCCTCGAGGACGGCCGCGTGTGCCTCTCCAACAATGCCGCCGAGCGAGGATTAAGAGGTATAGCTCTCGGACGAAAATCCTGGCTGTTCTGCGGGTCTGATCGCGGCGGGCGGCGCGCCGCAGCTATGTACAGCCTGATCGTCACAGCCAAAATGAACGGCATCGATCCGCAGGCGTGGCTCACGAATGTCCTCGCCCGCATCGCCGCTCATCCGGCTCATCGGCTGGACGAACTTCTGCCCTGGAATTGGACGCCAGCATCTGCGCTCTCCGCTCGAGCGGCGGCATGACCACCCACGTCAACAAGGTCCATCACGTCACCACCATCACCAAGGTCGCCAAAGACCTCGGCGAAGACGAAGATTGGCTGTGGGACATCGCCAACGAGATAGAGATCGAGGATGGCTTCATCTGGGTCTATGGCGTCGGAGAAGACGGCGTTCAGGCGTTCACCGACTTCGGCATCGACAACCTGATCGAGCTTATTAAGTTCTACAAGGAAAACCCTGGACTGCTGAAGCGGTGATCCTGCGGCCTACGCCGAATGGATACTGCGCGGCGAGCGAAGGGGCGCCGAGAAGGCGAGGCTTGAGACCGCCGAGCGGCTGACCAAGTTCCTCGCCTCATCGCAATGGTCAGCTGTAAGCGTCGTTCCACTCCCATCTTCTCGCGGCACACCGGATAGGCGAGTTTGAAGATCTCTTTGAAGGGATCGGCTTGTGTCTATGCTTGACCATACGCTTAGGTCGGACGTGACGGCGCACCGGCTGGAAGTGATCACGGAGGCGGGACGCCGTCGTTGGTTCTCCAAGGACGACAAGGCCCGGATCGTCGAGGAGACGCTGGTAGCAGGCGCGGTCGTTTCCAAGATTGCCCGGCGTCACGGGTTGACCCCACACAACAAGTGTTCACTTGTGAGCGTCATGCAGGGACCACGCGCTGAGGGCTGATCTGGTCGGCTAGGAAGATCTCGCGGAATAGTTTGTCGCGAGGTCACAATGTCGAAGGATAG
>NZ_JADPKG010000097.1:0-857 GCF_023073875.1 Bradyrhizobium sp. 154 | reverse complement strand
CGGCGAGAGCCGTGGCCGTAATGGGACCGATCCCGGGAATCGAGGACAGCAACTTCGCGATCGGTTTACTTGCTGGATCCAGCCAGTTCGCGCTCGATGGCCTCGACCTGCCGGTCCAATTCCTTCCAGTTGGCTCACAAGGACGGCCAGTGCGATACGGGCGTGCGCCGGTAGCGTCAGTTCTTGGTCATCCAACAAGTCCACTAGACCATCCACCCGTTGCCGGCCTTGCCCGACAATGATTCCGAACTCAGCAAAGTGAGCCCGAATGGCGCAAGCTGTCATGGTGCGTTGGCGGACCAGCAAGCCTCTTGCACGATGAAGCATCAAGAAGCCCTGGTTCTCGGCGCTCTTGATTGGAACGAACCGCATATTGGGACGACTGACCGCTTCGCAGATCGCGGCCGCGTCAGCGGCGTCATTCTTGGCTCCTCTTCGTAGGTAGGGTTTAACATAGGCTGGCGGAATCAACCTGACATCGTGTCCAAACTGCCGAATCTCCCGCGCCCAGTGGTGAGCAGTCGCCAGGCTTCGATGCCGACCAGGCAAGGTGCGAGCGAGGAGAAGAACGACACGATCTCGCCTCGCCGGAGACGTTGGCGACCGGCCACTTGGCCTTGGTCATCAACTGCATGGATCTGAAAAGCTTCGAAATGTCCAACCCAATTGTGGCGGCTTCCATTGGTCAATTGCTCCTGTTAGCGGGTTCGTCCATCGCCAGTATATCGCCGGCGCCAATGGAGCGGGGCCGTCTTCCCCATCAACGGCCGGCTGCGGGATGAACTGTTGAACGAGACGTTGTTCACCTCGCCGCCCAGGCCCGCGTCACGTTTGGATGCTGACGGGCCGATTACAAC
>NZ_JADPKG010000054.1:0-24951 GCF_023073875.1 Bradyrhizobium sp. 154 | reverse complement strand
TCAACCTCGACCCCCGCATGGCCAAGCTCGCCGGCGGCGTCCACCGCCTCGACGGCCAGCTCATGGTCGTCCTCGACGTCGATCGCGTCCTCGAGCTCGAAACCAAAGTGCAAATGGCTGCGTGAGCCAACCGAAACATCGAAGCCGGAGAACCGAAATGAAGACGTGTTTGGTGGTCGATGATTCCAGTGTCGTGCGCAAGATCGCGCGCCGGATCCTGGAAGGTCTCGAGTTCGAGGTCACCGAGGCCGAGGACGGGTCGAAGGCGCTCGAAATCTGCCAGCGCAAGCTGCCCGATGCGGTGCTGCTCGACTGGAACATGCCTGTGATGGACGGCTTCGAGTTCATGGGCCACATGCGTCGCCTGCCCGGCGGCGACCAGCCCAAGGTGGTGTTCTGCACCACCGAGAACAACGTGGCTCATATCGCCCAGGCGCTCAGCGGCGGCGCCAACGAGTACATCATGAAGCCCTTCGACAAGGACATTATCGCCGATAAATTCGCTGAAGTTGGTTTGATCCCGGTCGGGCAAGCCATGGTCTGAGTATGTCTGGCCCGCGTGTTTTGGCCAGAGTGTCCCGTGTACAGTTTCGAAGAGGCCATCAGTGACGCCGACCGAGTATGAGTATCTGCGCAAGTTCCTAAAGGATAATTCCGGTCTCGACCTATCCGCAGACAAGCAATATCTGATCGAAAGCCGCCTGCTGCCGCTCGCCCGCAAGGCCGGGTTCTCCGGCATCGCCGAGCTTGTGCAGAAGCTGCAAGCCGGCTCGCGCCCGCTGATCACCGACGTGGTCCAAGCCATGACCACCAACGAGACCTTCTTCTTTCGCGACAAGGTGCCGTTCGATCATTTCCGCGACACGATCATGCCCGAGGTCATCAAGGCGCGCGCCGGCCGCCGCAGCGTGCGCATCTGGTGCGCCGCCGGCTCGACCGGGCAGGAGCCCTATTCGCTGGCGATGTGCCTCAAGGAGATGGGCGCGGCCCTCGCCGGCTGGCGCATCGAGATCATCGCGACGGATCTGTCGCAGGAGGTGCTGGAAAAGGCCAAGGCCGGGGTCTACAGCCAGTTCGAGGTGCAGCGTGGCCTGCCGATCCAGATGCTGGTCAAATATTTCAAGCAGACCGGCGAGACCTGGCAGATCAATCCCGAATTGCGGGCGATGATCCAGCATCGGCAGCTCAACTTGCTGCACGATTTTGCCCAGCTCGGCACCTTCGACGTAATCTTCTGCCGCAACGTGCTGATCTATTTCGACCAGGACACCAAGATCAACATCTTCAACCGTCTGGCGCGCCAGATCGAGCCCGATGGCTTCCTGGTGCTGGGTGCAGCCGAGACCGTGGTCGGACTGACCGACACGTTCAGGCCGATTGCGGAACGGCGCGGCCTCTACAAGCCGAACGATCCGCGCACGGCGGCAGCCAAGCCGGCTCTGGCCGGCGCGGCCCCCCGCCTCGCGGTGATGGCAGGACGCTAAGCATGGCCGAGGATGGAAAAGGTGCGGAGCGCGTGACGTTCAGCCGTGGCTATGACGTCTGCATCATGGCGATCGACGGTACCTGGCGGCGCGACTGCAAGCTCAACGCGATCTCCGATACCGACGCCATCCTCACGGTGGAAGGCTCGATCCAGGGGCTGAACTTGAAAGAGTTCTTCCTGCTGCTGTCGTCAACTGGCCTCGCCTACCGCCGCTGCGAGCTGGTGCGCGTCAACGGCGCCGAGATGGACATCCAGTTCCTGCGTGGCAAGAACCGGAAGAAGCGCGGCGCGGCCGGCGGCCATGACGCCGCGGCCTGATCAGGGCGTGGCTGCCGCCGCGCTTTCCGCCACGTTGCTTTACATTTGCTGAAACATCCGAACCAATTTGCCGAAGCAGCTTTACGTCGTCTAAGCGCGAGCCGTGTAGCCATTGCTGGTCTCAATCTCAGGATACGGCAATGCCCAGAAGCTCTCTCTCTCCGATCCCGTCAAACCTGCCCGACGTCGCCGAGCGGCGTGCGCTTCAGCTCCTGGTGGTCGATGACGACGCCACGCAGCGCAGCCTGATCACGGTCGCCGCCAAGCAGGCCGGCCACGAAGTCACCGTGGCGCCGTCGGTGGCGGAAGCGATCAAGAAGCTCCGCGCCGCGCGCTTCGACTGCGTGACGCTCGATCTCGTGCTGGAAGATGGCGACGGAATCGACGTGCTGCGCGAGATGAAAGAGGCGAAATTCGCCGGCGCTGTGATCGTGATCAGCGGTATGGACGGCAAGCGCCGCAGTGCCGCCCGCAGCTTCGCCCGTTCCGTCGGGATCGAGCTCCAGAGCCTGCCGAAGCCGCTGGATCTCGCGGCCCTGCGCATCAGCCTGGCTAATCTCAGCAAGACCGCGATGGGCTTGCCCGCAATCCACACTTGGGGTGGTGTCGCCACCGAGGCGATCGTGGAACGGCACCGCGCCTGAAGCATGATCCGGACCCGAAGGGCCGCGTTAGCGCAAAGTGCGAAGCGGTTTTCCGAAAAGATCATGCTCAAACAACAGCCTAAAGCGCGATGACGATTGATCCTGATCTCGTCGCGCTTTAGCTGCGGAGCTGCCATGCGATCGGATGCGGCTGCTGCGCCGCCGCGCTGATCGCGATGCTACGCGTCGCTGGATTCCGATAGGCATTGCAGGGCGTGGCGAAGCCCCGCCCGGCAGGCGCCGAGGGCGGCGCTCGCGGTGGCGTATGGGGGCGTGACGTCGTCGAGGATGAAGACGTCCGCGGAACTTTCCGGATCATCGCCGTGTTCTTGATCCATGGCTGCGGCGATCCGGCGCATGCTGGTCTCGATCTGCGCGATCAGCAAGCGAAGGTCAGCCGCAATCAGCTCACGGCTCTCGACTTCGGGCGTTGCGACCAACGGCGGCGTATCGGCCAAATTTAGCATGGATATTCTCCGTCCCCTGCAATTAGGCGCCATGCCGCTACTTGTGCGTTAAGTCCGTGTCCCGTACAAATACGGGTGGGCCGAATCCGCGCCGAACGCCATAACGGTTGGCGCGGACGCGAGTCCTTCATGCCAACCGGATGTGGCACATGGCCGAACAAAGCTCTCGCGGTGAAATCTTCGTGGTCGACGACGACCCTGCCGTTCGCGACACCTTGTCGATGGTGTTGAAGGCGGCGGGCTATGAGGTGATCTGTTTTGCGGACGGCGCAGCGCTGCTCTCCGTCGCGCGAAACCGCACACCGGCTGCGATCCTGCTCGACGTGCATATTCCCGGAAAGTCGGGCCTCGACATTCTCAAGGAATTGCACGGCGAGGACTATCCGGCGCCGATCTTCATGATCTCCGGGCAGGGCGACATCGCGATGGCGGTGGGCGCGATCAAGAGCGGTGCGCTCGACTTCATCGAGAAGCCATTCCGCGGCAGCGAGATTGTCGGCCGACTCGACGAGGCGATCGGCGCCTATGCACGACGGCAGGCGGAGAACGCGTCGCCGAAATTCGGTTCGCTGCATTTCCCCGGACGCGAGCCGTTGACGCGCAGGGAGCGCGAGGTGCTCGAGCAGTTCGCCTCCGGTGCATCCAACAAGGAAGCCGGCCGTACGCTCGGCATCAGCCCGCGTACCATCGAGGACCACCGCGCCAACATCATGAAGAAACTCGGCGCGCGCAATGCCGCCGACCTGATCCGCATCGTGATGACCGCAGCCCAGCGCGCGTCGTAGGACGAGATCTCTCTTTCGTGCCCCGGACCCAGCGCGTCACGCAGTGATGCGCTGCCGAGCCGGTGTCCATCTTTTCAACTGATCGCAAGAAGTTCTGGGTTCCGACTGTGCGGCGCAGCGTTCTACGTTGCGCACTTGTCCGGGACACGCGAACATGCCTCACTCGCTCAATGCCTTTCGGATGATCCGCGCCAGATCGGACTTGCGATAAGGCTTGGCCAGCAGCAGCACGCCCGCATCCAGCCGGCCATGATGGATGATCGCATTCTCGGTATAGCCGGACGTGTAGACTACCCTGAGATCGGGGCGGGTCTTCTGGAGCTCGTCGGCGAGCTGACGTCCGTTCATCTTGCCGGGCATGATGACGTCGGTGAACAGGAGGTCGAACGGCTTGCCTGCGGCGACGATCGCGAGCGCCTCGGCCGCGTTCGCGGCCTGCAAGGTGACGTATCCCAGCGAATGCAGCTGAGCCAATACGTAGTCACGGACCAGCCGGTCGTCCTCGACCACAAGGATGGTCTCGTGCCCGCCCTCGATTGGCGCCGCCGTCACACCCTCGCCGACCGCCGTCGGTGTCTTGCCCGGCGGCAGGTACATCTTGATCGTGGTGCCGTGGCCTTCCTCGCTGTAGATCTTGATGTGCCCAGCGGACTGCTTGATGAAGCCGTAAACCATTGAGAGTCCGAGTCCGGTGCCCTTGCCCGGGCCCTTCGAGGTGAAGAAGGGATCGAACACCCTGGGCAGCAAGTTCGCAGGGATTCCGGTGCCGGTGTCGCTCACGGCAATCAGCGCGTAGTGCCCCGGCGGTACGTCGTTGGCGCTGGCATAGACCTCGTCGAGATAGGCGGCGCCCGTCTCCAGGATCAGCTTGCCGCCGCCTGGCATGGCATCGCGGGCATTGAGCGCGAGGTTGAGGATGGCAGTGGTGAGTTGGTTGGGATCGACGATCGCGACGCAGCTCTCGTCCTCGAATGCCGATTCGATCTGGATCTGCTCGCCCAGCGTCGGGCGCAGCAGTTTCGCGGTGTCCACGATCAGCGAGTTGATGTCGACCTCGCGCGGCTGGAGCGGCTGCTTGCGCGCGAAGGCGAGCAGGTGCTGGGTCAGATCGGCGCCGCGCGCGGCCGCCTCGTCGATCATCTTGGTGATGGCCGCGAGTTGCGGCTCCTTCTCGACCGCCTCCGCCAGGATCTCGATGGTTCCGGTGATGACGGTGAGGATGTTGTTGAAGTCGTGCGCCACGCCGCCGGTAAGCTGGCCTACGGCCTCCATCTTCTCGGCATGACGGATGCGCTCCTCGGCGGCGATCTTGTCGGTGAGGTCGCGGTAGAAGACGTTGAACAGCAGGCCCTCGCGGCGCTTCAGCGCGGTGACGCTGAGCTCGGCCCTGAACTCCTTGCCGTCGCGGCGGCGGCACATTAGCTCGCGGCGCCGATTCAACGTCCTGTCGCCCTCGTTTTCCAGGAAGTGCTTCAGGCCGGTCCAGACCCTTTCGCGTTCGCTTTCGGCGACGATCAGATCGATCGTGTTCTTGCCGAGCACCTCGTCGCGGCGCCAGCCGAACAGCCGTTCGGCTTGCGAATTCCAGTTCAGGATGCTGCCGGTCTCGTCGGTCTGCACGAACGCATCGAGCGAGGTCTCGACGATGTTGCGGGCGAGACGTTCGCTCTCGCGCAGCGATTCCTGCGCGAGCCGCGCCTCCGTCATGTCGCGTCCGACGAAGAAGAAGCGCTGCGCCTGCTCGGACCAGTTGCCGAGCCAGGACAGCCAGACCTCGTGTCCGTTCTTGTGGAAGCAGCGCGTATCAGCGAGCTTCGGCCGCTCACCGCGCCGCATCACGCGCATGTTCTGGCGAGACTGCTCCAGATGGTCGGGATGAACGAAGTCGGCGCCGTTGCGGCCGATCATCTCCTCCGGCGGGTAGCCGAGAATGGCCTCGCTGCTCGGGCTGATCTGCGCGATGTGGCCGTGCGCGTCCATCACCATGATCAGGTCCTGCGACGTCTCGAAGATCTGCCGCCGCTCCTCGAGCTGCTGCTGCAGCGCCCGTTCGGCCCGCCGCGCCTCGGTGAGGCTGCGCGCAGATCCGGAGGCACCGACGATCTCGCCCGACGGTCCCCTGATCGGCGAGAGGCTGAGCGAGATCTCGACCGGAGTGCCGTCCTTGCGCAAGCGCACCGTCTCGAACCGTTCTATTGGTTCGCCCCGGGCGATCCGCTGCAAATAGAGCTTGCCCTGCTCGCGGCGATCGGCAGGTACGATGATCGCGGTGGATTTCCCGATCGCCTCGTCCGCCGAATAGCCGTAGAGGCGTTCGGCAGCCGGATTCCAGCCCGTGATGATCGCATCGAGCGTCTGCATCACGATCGCATCGTCGGATGATTCCACTGCGGCGCTGAACAAGCGCTCGCGCGCCGCATGATGGCTTCGGGCTGCCTCGGTGCGGCGATGCTCCTCGATCTCGCGTTGGAGCGCGGCCGTTTTCGCCCGGGTCTCCTCAACCATCTGGGCAAAGGCCCGTGCCAGCACGCCGGTCTCGCCGCTGGCATCGACCGGTATGTCCGCGGGACGCCCGTCGCCGATGGCTTCCACGGCCGCGGTCAGGCGCCCGATCGGGCGCGTCAGCGAGCGCGCCAGGAGCACCGCGAGTAAAGCTGCAGCGAGCACGGCAAGCCCGCCGACGAGCAAGGACGTTCTTTGAATGGCTGCCGGCACGAGGCCGAACACCGGCGGGGGAATCGTCTCGATGATCGCAACCCATTCCTTGCCCACGAGCAGCGCCGGCGCGATGGCAGCCCCGCTCGGGCGGCCCGATCCGTCGGTCATGAGCCGCGTGGATCCTTCCAGCGTCCCGGCCAAGGCTGCAAAATATGGAAAATCCTTGCGCCAGTCGTTGGGACGATCATGCAATGCGCCGAATTCCCGCGTGCGATCGGGATGGACGAGATAGTCGCCGCGCGAATTCACGACGTAGATCTCTCCTCCTGAGGCAGCCGTCGCTCGGACGCGCTCGAGGGCCGGACGCATGTCGATATTGGCAATGATGATGCCGAACGGCCTGCCGTCCGACGTGAACAGGGGTGTGGCGACGCGCAACGTCGGAACGTGGGAGGCGGTGGTTCCCCCCTGGCGCGTGGCGAGATTGATCGGGGAAACATAGATTTCACCCGCCGCCAGTCGAATCGTCTCCTGGAAGTAGGTTCGTTCGCCCTTGCGCTCCAATTCGTCGCTGGGGACGATCCGCGCCTTTCCATTCGGGCCGGAGCGATCGACGCGGACCAGCTCGCGCTGGTCGTCGTCCAGACCGATGATGCGAAACTGGCCGTAGCTGGGCTTGGCGTCGATCTCGGCGGCGAGCCGCGCGGCGATGCGCTCGCGCCAGGTTTGTTCCGAAACTCCGTCGGATGGGTCGATGCCTCCACCAATGCGAGCGCGGATCAGGCCGTTGATGGCTGCGGCCGAGCGGTAGCCGAGCAGGTCGCCGCGCGCGCCGGCAACGTAGGATTCGAGATTGGTTGCCAGCAGCCGTGACTGGGCTTCGACGCGTTCCAGCACCCGCGGAATGACGGCTTGGGTGGTGTTGCGATAGCCCAACCATCCGACTGCGGCCACGGTCACCGCCACCAGCAGGATCATCGCGATGGCAAGCCGCGTTGCGAGCGTCATGGGGATATTCACACCGCTTCCCGAATGGCCGCGCCTGTTCCGGCCTGTAACGGAATGAAGCTCCTTGTCATCGCTGGCCGGTGCTGACATCCGGATTCCCCAGCGATGCCGCCTGTGCCGTGCCTAGGCAACCATCGACCGCCGCGAGCAGCGCGCCTGGTCGGAACGGCTTTTGCAGGCTTGCCTCTGCGCCGAGCTTGGTTGCCATCTTCAGGAAATCCGGCTCCGCATAGGCGTCCGGCGCGGCCGAACGGCCGGAAATGACGATGATCGGGATGGCCGGTGCCAGCACCCGGATGTGGCGCATCGTTTCCAGCCCGTCCATGCCGGGCATGAAAATGTCGAGAAACAACAGGTCGAACCGGCTAGCCTCGAACAGCGCTAGTCCCTTGCGGCCATCGCCGGCGACGGTGACGTGATGACCGGCCCTCTCCAGGAGCAGCCGGATCGTGATCTGCACGGCCGCGTCGTCATCCACGATCAGGATGTTGGCCACGTCTGAAATCCTCCGGACCGGATGGAACATTCCCAGCGGCCCAAATCAAATCATCAAACACGAAATTGTTGCGCGGATTCTGCCCAGCCTGCAAGCGCTTCGCGAGCGACACCATTCCGTTCGAGGCCAACCGATCCCGCCAACTATATGCATGCTCTCGTGCATAAGGGGCCCGGGACTCCTAGTCGGTCAGATACTCGGGATAGCGGCTTCGAATCTTGTCCAGCTCGCTCAGCGTGCCCGACAGATGCATGCGCAAATGCTGTTGCGCGGCCTCGGCGTCTCCAGCCTCGATCGCGCGCGTGATCAGTCTGTGGTGACGGACGATGTTCTGGGCCTTGCCAGGCGAGGGCAAATGCAGCCGTCGCAGTCGATCGATATGTCCGCTGCGGCTGCGCACCAGCGTCCAGAGCTCCTGCTTGCCGGCGGCCGCATAGAGCTGCGCGTGAAAATCATTGTCGCCGGCAATGAAGCTCTCGAAGTCGCCGGCCTTGGCGAATTGCTGCTGCAGCGCGATCGCGTGGTCGAGGCGGATGACGAGAGCCGCGTCATGCCTTTCCGCGAGCAGACGGACGATTTCGAGCTCCAGCGCCTGGCGCAGGAAATGCGCCTGCTCGGCGCGACCGACATCGACCCGGCTGACCACGGTCGCGTGCTGCGGAAACACGTCGACGAGCCCTTCTTCCTCCAGCCGCATTAGGGCGTCGCGGATCGGCGTCGAGCTGACGCCGAATTGCGCTGCGAGATCGGTGCGCGACAGCGGCGCGCCTGGCGGCAGCTCGAGCGCGAGAATCGCGTTGCGCAGCCGCTCGAACACCTGCGGCGCGGCCTGCCGGGCCCGGTCGAGCCGCGCGCCGGAGCGGGCGGCGGCACGGGGTGCGGGATGGGTTGATTCCATGGCGACGGCTCCGGCGGGCTTGCCATTGATGCACTAATGCATTAGTGCATCAATGGCAATGGCATCGCACGTCAATGGCGGCCGGAGGAAACGAACAACAATGATGAAGCAATTGCAGAGTGGGTTTGCAGCCATCGCCCTGATCGCCGCGATCACCCTGGCGGGCTCGCCGGCCAAGGCTCAGCAGAAGTCCGAAATCGCGCTGTCGCGTCAGCCCGGCATCTTCTACATGCCGAGCCACATCATGGAGAAGCTGAAGCTGATCGAGAAGCACGCGGCTTCCCTCGGCGTATCCGGTGTCACCACCAAATGGATCACCTTCTCCGGCGGCGGGGCGCAGACCGACGCGCTGCTCGCCGGCGGCGTCGACATCCTCAACACCGGCACCGGCAATCTGCTGCTGCTGTGGGATCGCACCCGCAGCGGCGTGAAGGGCATCGTCGCCACCTCCGCGCAGCCGATGACGCTGATCAGCCGCGACGCCAACATTAAGTCGATCAAGGATTTCGGCCCGGGCGACAAGATCGCGGTGCCGACCGTGAAGGTTTCGACCCAGGCGATCGTGCTTCAGATCGCGGCCGCCGAGGCTTTTGGTGCCGACCAATGGTCGAAGTTGGATGCCAGCACCGTGCAGCTCGGTCACCCCGACGCCTATGCGGCGCTGTCCAACCCCAAGCATGAGGTGCACAACCACTTCTCGATCCCGCCCTTCACCTTCCTGGAGCTGAAGAACGTGCCGGGTACGCATGTGGTGCTGTCGTCGCCCGACGTGATGGGCGGCCCGCTCAGCCAGGCCCAATTCTTCACCACGACGAAGTTTGCCGACGCCAATCCAAAAATCATCCAGGCCGTGCGCGACGCCACCAAGGAAGCGCAGGATCTGATCCGCAGCGATACCAAGCAGGCGGTCGAGATCTACAAGGAGATCACCGGCGACAAGACATCGGTGGAAGAGCTGCTCGATCTCCTGAAGGAGCCCGGCATGATGGAGTGGAATCTCGAGCCGCAGGGCACGATGAAATTCGCCGCCCATCTCTACAAGACCGGAACGCTGAAGAATCAGCCCAAGGCCTGGACGGATTACTATCTTCCCGTCGCCCACGATCTGAAGGGCAACTGATGGCACTGCTCGACGTCAGCGGCGTGACGCTGCGCTACAAGACCTCCAGTGCCGTCGTCACCGCCACGGAAAAAGTGAGCTTCACCGTCGATCGGTCCGATCGCTTCGTGTTGCTCGGTCCCTCCGGCTGCGGCAAGTCGACCCTGCTCAAGGCCGTCGGCGGCTACATGATTCCGGGCGAAGGCCGCATGACCATCAACGGCCGCGAGATCGTTGGTCCCGGCGCCGACCGCATGATGATCTTCCAGGAGTTCGACCAGCTCCTGCCCTGGAAGACCGTGCTCGCCAATGTGATGTTCCCGCTGCTCACTGCGAGAAAGCTGTCGCGCAAGGACGCCGAGGCGAAAGCGCAAGCCTATATCGAAAAGGTCGGCCTCACCCGCGTTGTCGATGCCTATCCGCACACGCTCTCCGGCGGCATGAAACAGCGCGTCGCGATCGCGCGCGGCATGGCGATGGAGCCGGACATCCTGCTGATGGACGAGCCGTTCGCCGCGCTCGACGCGCTGACGCGCCGGACCTGCCAAGACGAGCTGCTCCAGCTCTGGAGCGAAACCAAGTTCACCGTGCTGTTCGTGACCCACTCGATCGCGGAGGCGATCCGCATCGGTAACCGCATCCTCTTGCTGTCGCCGCATCCCGGCCGCGTCAAGGCCGAGGTGGTCGATGTCGACAAGGTCTCCAATGGCGACGGCAGCGCCGGCCGGCTCGAGAAGGAGATCCACGATCTCCTGTTCGCCTCCGAAGCCGTGGCGCATTGAGGGAGTCTCTGATGGGTGAAGCGAGAATCCTGCTGCGCGACGCTTCGGCTGCCGCATCTACCGGCGCCGGCGACGTCGAGCGCAAGCTCAGCGTGCCTGAGCTGCTGTGGAACGACGGTTTCGTCCGCAAGACCGTTATTATCCTGTTCCTCGCGGCGGTCTGGGAGGCCTACGGCGTCACCCTCGACAATCCCCTGCTGTTTCCGACGTTGCACGACGCCTTCGTCACGCTGTTCGAGCGCGTCAAGGACGGCACCATTCCGATGCGGGCCTGGACCTCGCTGAAGGTGCTGTTCATGGGCTACTCGGCCGGCATCGTGCTGGCGGCGATCTTCACCGTGCTCGCCATCTCCACCCGCATCGGCACCGACTTCCTCGAGACCGTGACGGCGATGTTCAACCCGTTGCCGGCAATCGCGCTGCTGCCACTGGCGCTGATCTGGTTCGGCCTCGGCAACGGCAGTCTCGTCTTCGTGCTGATCCATTCGGTGCTGTGGCCGGTCGCGCTCAACACCCATTCCGGCTTCAAGAGCGTGTCCAACACGCTGCGCATGGTCGGCCGCAATTACGGCCTGCGCGGTCTGCCTTACGTCGCCAAGATCCTCATACCCGCGGCCTTCGGCTCGATCCTCACCGGCCTCAAGATCGGCTGGGCGTTTGCCTGGCGCACGCTGATCGCGGCCGAGCTGGTGTTCGGCGTGTCCTCGGGCCAGGGCGGCCTCGGCTGGTTCATCTTCGAGAACCGCAATCTGCTCGACATTCCTGCCGTCTTCGCAGGCCTCTTGACCGTGATCATCATCGGGCTCTTTGTCGAGAACCTGATCTTCCGCGCCATCGAGCGGAACACCGTCCAGAAATGGGGCACCCAATCATGACCAAGAACAACAAGAAAACGCCCGACCAGCTCCGCAGCGCGCGCTGGTTCGCGCCCGACGATCTCCGCTCGTTCGGCCACCGCTCTCGCACCATGCAGATGGGCTACGCGCCGGAAGAGTGGAAGGACCGGCCGATCATCGCGATCCTCAATACCTGGTCGGATGCGCAGCCCTGCCACATGCACTTCAAGTCGCGCGTCGACGACGTCAAGCGCGGCATCCTGATGGCCGGCGGCCTGCCGCTGGAGCTGCCGGCACTGTCGCTGTCGGAATCGCTGCTCAAGCCCACCACCATGCTCTACCGCAATCTGCTGGCGATGGACGCCGAGGAATTGCTGCGCAGCCATCCCGTCGACGGCGTGGTGCTGATGGGCGGCTGCGACAAGACGACGCCGGCGCTGCTGCTAGGGGCAACCTCGATGAACATCCCGGCGATCTATCTGCCGGCCGGTCCCATGCTGCGCGGAAATTGGAAGGGCAAGACGCTCGGCTCGGGCTCAGACGGCTGGAAATATTGGGACGAGCGCCGCGCCGGAAAAATCTCCGACAAGGACTGGCTCGACATCGAGGCCGGCATTGCCCGCAGCTACGGCACATGCATGACCATGGGCACGGCCTCGACCATGACGGCGATCGCGGAAGCGATCGGCATGACGCTGCCCGGCGCGTCCTCGATTCCGGCCGCCGATGCCAACCACATCCGCATGGCCTCCGAATGCGGCCGCCGCATCGTCGAGATGGTGTGGGAGGATCTGACGCCGAAGACGATCCAGACACGCCAGGCGTTCGAGAACGCGCTTGCGGTCGCGATGGCGATGGGGTGCTCGACCAATGCCATCATCCATCTGATCGCTCAGGCCCGCCGCGCCGGCCAAGACATCAGCCTTGACGATTTCGAGATCGCGAGCCGCAAGGTACCTGTGATCGCTAACGTGCGGCCGAGCGGCGATACGTACCTGATGGAGGATTTCTTCTATGCCGGCGGCCTGCCGGCGCTGATGGGCCAGATCAAGCCGCATCTGCATCTCGACTGCGTTACGGTCACCGGCAAGACGCTGGGCGAGAACATCGAGGGCGCCGAGGTCCACAATGCCGATGTGATCCGCTCGGTCGACAATCCCATCTACAAGGAAGGCGCGCTCGCCGTGCTCAAGGGCAATCTCGCGCCCGACGGCTGCGTCATCAAGCCCTCCGCCTGCGCGCCGCGCTTCCTCAAGCACACCGGACCTGCGCTGGTGTTTGACGATTATCCCGCGATGAAGAAGGCGGTCGACGATCCCAATCTCGACGTCACCGAGGATCACATCCTGATCTTGCGCAATGCCGGGCCGCAGGGCGGACCGGGCATGCCGGAATGGGGCATGCTGCCGATCCCGACAAAACTCGTGAAGCAGGGCGTGCGCGACATGGTGCGCATCTCGGATGCACGCATGAGCGGCACCAGCTATGGCGCCTGCATCCTGCACGTTTCGCCTGAGTCCTATATCGGCGGCCCGCTGGCGCTGGTCCGGAACGGCGATCGCATCACGCTCGACGTTGCCGCGCGCACCATCAATCTCGATGTCTCCGAAGCCGAGCTGGAAAAGCGCCGCGCCGCCTGGAAACAGCCCGAGCCCCGCTTCGAGCGCGGCTATGGCTGGATGTTCACAAAACACATCAAGCAGGCCAATGACGGCTGCGACTTCGACTTCCTCGAGACAGATTTCGGCGCGCCGGTCGGCGAGCCTTCGATTTTCTAGTTTCACCGTCGTTCCAGGGCGATGCGAAGCATCGAACCCGGAACCTCGAGATTCCGGGCTCGCTTCGCGCCCCGGAATGACGAACGAGAGAAAGCACGCCATGACCAAACTTTCCGAAGCCACCCGCAATAAGCTCAAATCCGTCTCCACCGCCACGGTCGCCACCGCGCTGTTCAAACGCGGCCTGCGCATCCAGATGATCCAGGATGTGCATCCCCTCAGTCCCGACCAGCCGACCATGGTTGGCGAGGCCTTCACGCTGCGCTACATGCCGGCGCGCGAGGATCTCAACACCATCGACGTCTTCAAGGACCGCTCCCATCCGCAACGCAAGGCGGTCGAGGATTGTCCGCCCGGGGCGGTGCTGGTGATGGACAGCCGCAAGGACGCGCGCGCGGCTTCGGCAGGAGCGATCCTGGTGACTCGCTTGATGAAGCGCGGCGTCGCCGGTGTCGTCACCGATGGCGGCTTTCGCGATTCCGCCGAGATCGCGAAACTCGGCTTCCCCGCGTTTCATCACCGCCCCTCGGCGCCGACCAATCTGACACTGCATCAGGCAATCGAGATCAACGTGCCGATCGGCTGCGGCGATGCGCCGGTGTTCCCCGGCGACGTCATTCTCGGCGATTCCGACGGTGTCATCGTCATCCCCGCGCATCTCGCCGACGAGATCGCCAACGAGACGTTTGAGATGACGGCATTCGAGGACTTCGTCACTGAGGAAGTCGGCAAAGGCCGCAGTATTTTTGGTCTTTACCCCGCGACCGACCCGCAGACGCTGACTGATTTCGCGGAGTGGCGGACGAAGAACGGGCGCTAATTTCTTCGCTTGTTCCCGTTGCGCTGGCAATGGCACATAGGAGCGATTTCGTCTGTGGCCATCCTTCGAGACGCCCGCCGTTGGCGGGCCCTCAGGATGAGGAAGCGAGTGTGCGGCGGCAGTTCAACGAGTACCAACGCTGCCTAGCCTCATCCTGAGGAGACCGCGAAGCGGGCGCCTCGAAGGACGAGGCGCGCGCTCAGGTCGCGCTAAACGCCATATGGTTGCCGGAAAGGGGGAGAGGCAGAAGATCACGCTTCCGCCATCCCCGCCGCCCACAGTGCGAATGCGTAGACGATCGCGACTTCATCGAGCCGGTCGAAGCGGCCCGAGGCGCCGCCATGGCCGGCCCCCATGTTGGTACGCAGCAACACCGGGCCGCCGCCGGTCATGGTCGCGCGCAGGCGCGCGATCCATTTCGCAGGCTCCCAATAAGTGACGCGCGGATCGGTCAATCCGCCCATCGCCAGGATCGCCGGATAGTCCTTCGCCGCGATATTGTCATAAGGCGAGTAGGACAGGATGGTGCGAAAATCCTTCTCGCTTTCGATCGGGTTGCCCCATTCCGGCCATTCCGGCGGCGTCAGCGGCAGCGTGTCGTCGAGCATGGTGTTGAGCACGTCGACGAACGGCACTTCGGCAACGATGCCGGCGAACAGTTCGCCGGCGCGATTGGCAACCGCGCCCATCAGCATGCCGCCAGCCGAGCCACCATGGCCGATAATGCGTTTGGCGCTGGTGTATTTCGCATCAATCAGCGCCCGGGCGCTGGCGGCAAAATCGTCGAACGAATTCGTCTTCTTCTCGCGCTTGCCGTCGAGATACCAGCCCCAGCCCTTGTCGGCGCCGCCGCGGATATGGGCGATGGCATAGACGAAGCCGCGGTCGACCAGCGACAGCCGGTTGGCGCTGAAAGAGGCCGGCATCGCCATGCCGTAGGAGCCGTAACCATAGAGCAGCAGCGGCGCCGAGCCGTCCAGCGTGAACCCACGACGATGCAGGATCGACACCGGCACCTCGGCGCCGTCATGCGCCTTCGCCATGATGCGCGTAGTGACGTAGTCGGCGGCATCATGGCCGGACGGAATCTCCTGACGCTTGCGCAAGGTGCGGGTGCGCTTGACCATGTCGTAATCATAGACCTCCGACGGCGTCGTCATCGACGAATAGGCGAAACGCAGATTTGTCGTCTCGAATTCGTAGGAGCCCATCGTGTCCAGCGAATAGGCGGCTTCGTCGAAGGCGATGGCGTGCTCCTCGTTCGAGGCGAGATCGCGGATCACGATCGCCGGCAGCGCATTGGCGCGCTCGAGCCGTACCAGATGTCCGGCATAGAGATCGAGGTCGATGATGTAGATGCCGGGACGATACGGGATCAGGTCGCGCCAGGTCTTGCGCTCGGGCGCGCCGAGCGGCGCCGTGACGATCTTGAAGTCGATGGCGTCGTCGGCATTGGTGAGAATGAAGAGCTCGTCGCCGCGATCGGCCAGCGAATATTGCACGCTCTCTTCGCGCGCTGCGACCAGGCGCGGCGGCGCCTCGGGATTTGCGAGGTCGATCAGCCGTTGCTCGGAGGTCTCGTGGTCGCCGCCGGCGATCACGCAGAAGCGGCCGCTGGTGCTCTCGTGCAGGTGGGTGAACCAGCCGGCATCCTGCTCCTCATAGACGAGTGTGTCGTCGGCCTGCTTGGTGCCGAGCCTGTGCCGCCACACCTGCATCGGCCGATGATTGTCGTCGAGCTTCACATAGAAGAAGCTCTTGCAATCTTTGCTCCAGACGATGCCGCCGTCGGTCTCCTCGACGATATCGTCAAGGTCCTTAGCCGTAGCCCAATCACGCACGCGGATCGAAAAATATTCGGAGCCCTTGGTGTCGGCGCTCCAGGCCTGGAGCTTGTGGTCGTGCGAGTGCCGGCTGCCGCCGAATTTGAAGTATTTGTGGTCCTTGGCGAGTGCGTCGCCGTCGAGCACGATCTGACCTTCGCCGCCGTCGCGCGGCATGCGGCCGAACAGCTCGTGCTGCCCGCCCTCGCGAAACCGGCGGAAATAGGCGAAGGGACCGTCGGGCGAGGGCACGCTGGAATCGTCCTCCTTGATCCGCCCCCGCATCTCGCGCACCAGCGTCTTCTGGAGAGTGGCGGTGTGGCCAAGCAGGCTCTCGGTGTAGACGTTCTCCTCATCCAGATATTTGCGGATGTCGGGATCGAGCACGCTGGGATCGCGCAAAACCTCCTGCCACTTCTCGTCCTTCAGCCAGGCATAGTCGTCGGTCACGGTGATGCCGTGCCGCGTGAAGGAATGCGGCCGGCGCGGGGCGACGGGCGGCTGGGAAGGTGTTTTGGCCTGTGTCACTCGATCCTCGTTCATGTCTCGTCGGAACCCAGATCGTCATGCGCGGGCTTGACCCACGCATCCATCAAGAACGAAGTTCGGAGTGATGGATTGCCGGGTCAAGCCCGGCAATGACGGCCATGGGCGGCGGCAGGTCGCGCATCATATGGCGACGGGACCGCGAATTGCTAGCGCAGCTAGCGGCAAGGACCGTGCCAGCTCACCGGGTTGTTGACCTCGCCCTGGTATGCTTTACGGCCCATATCCCCGCCGCCGGTGCAGCCTGATGCTGTTCAATTCCTATCCGTTCATCCTGCTGTTCCTGCCGCCCGTGTTGGCTGGCTACTTCTGGCTCGGGCGGCGCAGCAATCTGGCGCCGGTGATCTGGCTGGCGGCGGCCTCGCTCGCTTTTTACGCCATCGGCAGCTGGCAATTCCTGGCCCTGTTGCTGATCTCGATCGCCTTCAACTATGGCGTCGGCCATCTCCTCATCGTGGCGAAGCTCACGTCGCCGCACCGAAAGGCGGCGCTCGCTCTTGGTGTCATCGGCGATCTCCTCGTGCTCGGCATCTTCAAATATGCCGGCTTCGTCACCGAGAACATCAATGCTCTGGTCGGCACGCATTTCGCGGTCCACATCCTGCTGCCGGTCGGCATCTCCTTCTACACGTTCACCCAGATTGCGTTCCTGGTGGACGCTTATCGCGGGCAGGTCGCGGCCTATGCGCTGCCGCACTACGCGCTGTTCGTGACCTATTTCCCGCATCTGATCGCAGGACCGATTCTCCATCACAAGGACATGATCCCGCAATTCGAACGGAAGGAGAGCAAGCTTCCGGATGCGCATCTGATCCTGTGCGGGGTCATCATCTTCGCCATCGGCCTGTTCAAGAAGACGTGTCTTGCCGACGGCATCCAGCCACTGGTTGCGCTCGCCTTCGAGACGCGCTCGCCGAGCTTTGACCAGGCCTGGTGTGGTGCGCTCGCCTACACGCTCCAGCTTTATTTCGACTTCTCCGGCTATTCCGACATGGCGATCGGGATTTCGCTGATGTTCGGCATCTTCCTGCCGGTGAACTTCAACTCGCCCTACAAGGCCGTCAGCATCGTCGAGTTCTGGCGGCGCTGGCACATGACGCTGTCGCAGTTCTTGCGCGACTATCTCTACATCCCGCTTGGCGGCAATCGCAGGGGCCGTATGCTGCGCTACGTCAATCTGATGCTCACGATGCTGCTCGGTGGGCTCTGGCACGGCGCGGCCTGGACGTTCGTGGTGTGGGGTGCGCTGCACGGCGCCTATCTCTGCATCAATCATGCCTTCAACGCGCTGGTGCCGGACGTTCCATCGCTTCTTGCGAGGCCGGTCCGCATCGCTGGCGCAGTGCTGACCTTCCTCGCCGTCGTCGTCGCCTGGGTGTTCTTCCGCGCCGAGAGCGTTGCCTGGGCGTTGCGGGTGCTCCACGCGATGGCTGATCTCTCGAACATCGTCTTCGGCCGCGAGGAGATCGCAGCGCTGGTGCAGGTCACGATTTACGCCGCACTGGTGTGGCTGGCGCCGAACACGCAAGGCATCATGGGATACGATCACGCCAGCCGCAGGGTCGGCGAGCACTTGCGGGCAGGGCGGATGCGGCCGCTGGTGCTCTATGGGGCATCGCTGGTGCTCGCGTTCGGCATTCTGGGTATCCAGAGCCACAGCGAATTCATCTATTTCCGGTTCTGATGCGCACGCCGTTCACACACCTAAGGCGTCTTCTGCTCGCGAGCATTGCGTGCGTTCTGGGCGCGGCGGCACTCAACTACGTCGTCGATCCCCTGCAACTGTTCCGCCCTTCGTACCTCGTCGCAGCCTTCTATTCCGAGGACACGCGCGTGCAGAATGCCGGGCTGATCCGCAGCCAGTCGTTCGACACCGCCTTCATGGGCACCTCACTCGCGATCCATTTCCGCCAGAGCGAGATCGATCGTGCGCTCGGCGTCCGTTCGCTCAAGCTGGCGATGACCGGCTCCAATTCGCGCCAGCAGGCTTTTGTGCTGGAACAGGCCATCGAGCGCGGCGCAAAGCGGGTGATCTGGGCGATGGACGACTTCATCTTTATCGATGCCGCCGACATCGAGGCCGATCCCTATCTGTCCGTCGATCTCTATCGCAGGACGGCCAGGGGGATCGGGTCTTATCTTTTCAGCGCTGCGATGGTGAAGGAATCCGGGTTCGCATTGCTGCGATCGGTCCCGCCATTGCGAGAGCCGCTGACCCGGGCGGCGCCCTATCTCCCCCTTAGGTTTGCGCTGTCCGACGTCGATGACATCTACGCGCTGCCGCGGGATTTTGACGTCGCGAGCGGCTACAATGCGCAGCGGACGCTTGCCGCCTTCGCCTACATCACCGCTCCCGCGCGCAGCCGTTTCCTCGGTGAAGGCTATGGTTACGATGCCATGGTGCGGCATTTCGAGTGCGATGCGGTCGGCCTGATCACGCGCCATCCGGACGTGACCTTCGACATCTACTTCCCGCCCTATTCGATCCTGCAATTCGTCGCGATGCGCGATGCATCCCCCGAGACGCTGAAGATCGTCACCGATCTCACCGCACGCAATGCGCAAGTCCTGACGCAGCTTCCCAACGTGCGCCTGCACGATTTCCGCGCGATCAAGGAGGTGACGCACGATCTCCGCAATTACAGCGACGTCATCCACCATTCGCCGGTGATTGATGCGAAGGTGCTGAAGTGGCTGGCGAGTGGGGAGTACGTGGTTGATCCCAGCAAGCCGACTGCATCGCTGGATGAGCTGAAAGCGCAGGTCGAGGCGTATCGCGTCAAGCGCTGATCTTCCCCTCTCCCCTTGTGGGCGAGGATGGCTCACGCCGCGTCGCGGCGAGACGGGTAAGGGGTTTTTACCCTCGAGTCCGTCTGCCGGTACTGCTCGCGGAGACAACCCCTCATCCGGCGCTACGCGCGGCACCTTCTCCCACAAGGGGAGAAGGACAAAGCGCGCCTACACCGCCACTTCCTCGCCGAGATACGCGACGGCCGCTTCCAGCCCGCCCTTGCCGTGCGGGATCTTCAGCGCATTGAGCCCGATCTCGATCACACCCAACGTGCCGAGCAGCATCGGCGCATTCACATGGCCCATATGGGCGATGCGGAAGGCTTGCCCCGAGAGATCGCCGATGCCGGTGCCGAGCACGACGCCGCACTTCTCCTTGCAATAGCGTTGCAGCACGGCCGGATCATGGCCGTTGCTCATGGTCACCGTGGTCACGGTGTTGGAGCGCTCGCTGGCTTCCGCCACGTTGAAGCCGAGCACCTGGCCTTCCGACCATACGTTGACCGCGCGGCGCGCGGCTTCGCCGAGCAGGCTGTGGCGGCGGAACGCGTTCTCCAGTCCTTCCTCGTGCAGGAGATCGATCGCCTGGCGCAGCGCGAACAGCAGATGCACCGGCGCGGTGCCGGCATATTTGCGATAGTGCTCGGTGCCCTCGCGCTCGCTCCAGCTCCAATAGGGCGTCGCCATGTTGGCTGTTTTGTGCACCTCGCGCGCACGCGAATTAGCGGCGACGAAGCCAAGGCCCGGCGGCGTCATCAGACCCTTCTGCGAGCCGGACATGGCGACGTCGATGCCCCATTTGTCCATCTCGAACGGCATGCAGCCGAGCGAGGCGACAGTGTCGACCATGTACAGCGCGGGATGCCCGCTGGCCTTGATCGCCTTGCCGATCGCCTCGATGTCGTTCTGCACGCCAGAGGCCGTGTCGACCTGGACGACGACGACCGCCTTGATGGTGTGCTCCTTGTCGCGGCGCAGGCGCTCCTCGACCTCGTGCGGCCGCACCGCGCGGCGCCAGTCGCCCTTGAGCACCTCGACCTCGGCGCCCATCAGCGCCGCCGCATTGCCCCAGCCGATCGCAAAACGCCCGCTCTCCAGCACCAGCACCTTGTCGCCGCGCGACAGCACGTTGCTGAGCGCCGCTTCCCAGGCGCCGTGGCCGTTGGCGATGTAGATGTAGGACTTGCCCTCGGTCGAAAACAGCTTCGAGATGTCACTGAGCAGGCCCTCGGTCAGGTCGGTCATCTGTTTGGAGTAGATGTCGATCGCCGGACGGTGCATCGCCTGCAGCACCTCGTCGGGCATCGTGGTGGGCCCGGGGATGGCCAGAAATTCCCGGCCCGCGCGAACGGTCATTGCTGTTGGTCCTTGTTTTTGGAGGACAAGCTGGTGGGTCGCTGAATCACACTTTTACGCGGCGGCGCGCCCATAGAAAAGCACGTTAAACGCAGGGCTGTAGCGCTTATCTCCTGGTCTCGCGGCAGCCCGCGGCTTCCGCCTCTTCCACCGAGCAGAACCAGCGGGTGCCCTTGCTGATCTTCATCCTGATCTGGGTGTACCAGCGGCTGCTCGGCTGGTGGTAGATGCATTCGCCGGCGCTGTTGACGTTGCCCTTGATGGTGCAATCAGGCGAAGGCGCGACCGGTCCCGAGGCCGAGGCGAGCAGCACCGCATGGGCGCCGTCGGGCGGCTTGGTGGCGCCCAGGATGGCCGTCTTCTTGTTGCGGACGCGCCAGTCCCAGGGCGCGATGAAGGCGCCCTGCCACATCCCGGCCTTGGCCTCCCGTGCAGCGGCTTCGTCCGCGTCGTAATCATGGGACATGCGGGTGTAGGCCAGCGCCCAGCCGCTGCGCACCAGCCATTTCTGGATGTCCTCGCCGCCGACCTCGCAGCGCGCCACGGTGCGGCCGCGCCGGTCGATGGCGCGGGTGTGGCACACCCAGCTCTTGCCCTCGGTATGTTTGGCGAGCTCGTCACGTGCGGCGACGCCGCAGGTCCAGCGCTCGGTCTTGGTGTTGAGGCAGAGCTGGTCGAGCGCGGGGGCGTCGATGCCGCCGAGCCGCACCCGCGTGTTGCCGATCACCACCGTATCGCCGGCGCGCACTTTTGCCATGCCGGTGATGTCGGCGGCCTGCGCCAGCGAGGGCAAGGATAAGCCGAGCAAGAACAGCGCAATCAGGACTTTTCGCAACATGCCGGTCCGCGTGTGATGAAAATCTCGATAGACCCCGCGATTGTGGTCAGCTTTGGGCCACTCGGCCAGCGCCTGCCTAACAGATGGGCTTTCAACTTCCCGTCATTGTGGCGGCTCACCACTCTCGTGTCCCGGACGCGCTGCAGCGTGAAACGCTGCTGCGCAGAGCCGGGACCCAGAAAATCACGGACATAATTCTTGGTGACATGGGCCCCGGCTCTGCAGCGCACCGCTGAAGAAGCGCTGCGCTGCGTCCGGGGCACGAGACCAGCTCACCCCCGCCCCACCATCGCTCGCCGGGCCACCGCCAGCCCCATCAGCACGAAGGCCGACGTCACCTCCGGCCCGCCGACCAGAATTCGCGTCGGTGTCTTCATCTTGTTCCATTCATAGGCACGGAACGGGCCACGGCGTCCGCCTTCGCCGAGGCCCGCGACGATCACGTTCAGCGCCGGCGCGAAGGCGCGCGGGTCGGCGCCGAGATGGCCGAGCGCGATCAGCGCCAGTGCGGCGTCGAACGCGTTCATCTCGGCGGCCATCAACTCGCCTTTGACGTAGGACAGCACGCGGTGGCGGATGAAATCGAAATCGCCGTGAGGATCGATCGCGGCCTGCGCCGCCAGTGGCAGCGCCAGGAACGCTGCGTAACAACGGCCGAAATAGGCACTGTAGAGCTCCGGCAGATAATAAACGTGCGAGCGCGGATTGGCGAAAGCGCCGCTGGCCGCCAATCGCTTCTGAAAACCGATGATGCGATGCACGGTGGCGAGCCGCGATGGCGTCTCAAGAATCTTCCAGCGCGCCAGGTTGCGGAAGCTGACCTCGAGAACGTCGAGATTGAGCGTCGGATCGAGATCGTTGCCGTAAGGACGCTCGCCCGCGAGATTGTCGATCCAGGTCGCAACGCCACCCTCGTAGTCGATATGGTCGTTCAGCGGCACCGTCACGCGCGGCGCGTTGACGCCGGCGCGGACCTGGTAGCCGGCGTAGAAATCCAAGAGCGGCTGGTCGATGATCGGATCGGTGCAGCCGGCCTGCGTCGCTGCCGAGATCGAGCAGGCCGTGGTGTCGCAATCCGGCACGTAGATTCCGAAGCCGAGATCCTGCTTGATCTGGGCGAAGAAGCGGGAGAAGCGCGGATGCGGTGCCGGCGCGAGCGCCGTGATGACATTGAACCGCGCGCCGTCGATGCCCTCGACCTCCTCGCGGCTGATATTGATGCAGAAATCCACCATATTGGCGATCGCGCGCTCTGCCGCGACCTTGTCGGCGGGTGAGGCCAGTCCGGTCTCGACATAGCTCAGCAGCGCCTCGATGAAGAACGCATCGTAATAGGCCGAGCGGTGGCGGATCTGCACCGGCTCCCACATCGGCTCGGCAACCCCTCGCCAGGGCGGATGGACCACGGCGCGCGCCGGCGAACGCGCGATGAAGACGCGGGCGAGGTTGAACAGCAGCGAGGAGTTCTTGTAGCCGCGCGCGTTGAGGCCCGTGAGCGCCATGATCAGCTCGCGTCCGCGACAATCGGGATCACCGATCAGGTTGAAGGCGGCGTAGGTCGGCAGGAAACCGTTCTTGCGGTACGAGCCGAGCAGGTGCTGTGCGCAGTCGCGGATCACGCCGTCGATCTGCGATTGTTGCGGCGCCTTGCCGACGAACATGGCCGGCGGCGGCCTGGGATGGTCGAGCGCGATGCTGTCGACGAGATCGGCCACGGGCTGGCCGACGGCCGCCCAGTCGGGCTCGGCCTCGTCGCGGGCATGGGCGAGCGCTTGGCGCAGCGCCGTCAGCCTCGCTTCGTCGCGCAGCTCGGGCAGTCCGGCCCGTCGCAGCAGCATCCGTAGCGCGGGATTGCCGAGCGCAGTCTTGTAGAATTTGGCCAGATGCGGATCGCCGCTGGCCTGAGCCGCCAGCACGGGATCGCACACCTCGTAAAGCGAGGGGCCGTCCTTCCGCGCCGTCAGCGCCCGGCAGGCGGCGCCGGCAAAATATTGAAAGCTCATGAAATACCTGGTCGCGGGGCATGGGCCGGGGGCCGGCCGGCACGCTCCCAGCCGCGCGCCACCCCCTGCAAGTCGTTGAAAAAGCTACCCGGATTCGCAGGAAATACAAATGTGATGGGAGTCACAGAAAAAGCCGGGACGAAGGCTGCCTGATGCCGCCCCGGAAGGCTACGGGGAGCAAAAAATGGATAAATCCAGGTCGGAGGATTACTAACATCTTCAGCGACTTAGCTCGAATTTTGAGCAATCTATTGCCCGGGAGCCTATATGCGGTTAAAGGTTTGTTTGGTGCGGCGCCGCAAATTGCGCGCAATTCGGGGGCACATCCCCGGCCGATCCCTCAAACCTAAAGACGCTATCGCGCTACTCAAACAGTGTGCGCGCGCTTGGCTGGTCTTTGGCACAGGAACGAACCGAGATGAATGTAAGGCAGCTCGACCTCTCCAGACGCACGATTGCCGTTGCCGCCGCCCTCATCGGCACGGTGTCGCTCGTGATCGGCGCCCATGCTGCTCTCAACATGCGGGCGATCGATGCCGCCAAAGCCGTCTCGACCGACCAGATCACGGGCTCGATCGGCCAGGCCACGCATCTGGCGCTGGTCATCGGCAATGGACATTATCCTGACGCCAACGCGCCGCTGACGCAGTCGATCAACGACGCCCGCGCGCTCTCGTCGTCCCTGCGCAAGAACGGCTTTGACGTCGACATGGTGGAAGACGCAACCAAGGACGACATGGTCCGCGCCGTCAACCGCCTGAAGTCCCGGATCAATCGCGACAGCGTCGTCATGCTGTTCTTCGGCGGCTACGGCGTGCAGGCCGGCCGCGAGAGCTACATGCTGCCGATCGATGCCGTGATCTGGAAGGAAAGCGACGTCCGTCGCCATGGCGTCTCCATCGACGGCGTGCTCGAGATGATGAAGGAGCAGGGCGCCAAGGCCAAGCTCGTCGTCGTCGACGCCTCTCGCCGTAACCCTTACGAGCGCCGCTTCCGTTCCTACAGCCACGGCCTCGCGCCGATCAGCGCGGCCGACAACGCCTTGATCCTCTCCTCGGCCTCGCCCGGCAAGGTCGTCGACGACGGCAAGGGCGAGCACAGCGTGCTCGTCAGCGAGCTTCTCAACAACCTCAATGCGCAAGGTAGCAGCGCCGAAAGCGTCTTCAACAAGACCCGCGTCGCCATCTCCCGCGCCAGCGAAGGCGACCAGGTCCCGAGCATCTCGTCGTCATTGCTCGAGGACGTTCGTTTCGGCGAAGCCGGCGGCTAGTTTTTCTTACCCTCCCCTGGAGGGGGAGGGTCGACCGCGCGCAGCGCGAGCGGGTGGGGTGATCTCTCCCCACGAACAGTGCCCGTGCCGAGAGATCACCCCACCCCGCTTCGCATTTCGCTACGCTGCATGCGAAGCGACCTCCCCCTCTAGGGCAGGGGAATCGCATGTGAGCGTTCTCTGTAAGGCATTGCGAATTGGGCAGAAATCGATTCTGAAGGTGGCTCCTGAGTTGGAAGGAGCGGCCGAT